>DATLVV010000216.1:0-5224 GCA_035577165.1 Steroidobacteraceae bacterium
GTACTCGTTGGGATAGCCCAGGAGATACTCCCCCAAGCAACTCAAATTGGTGTAGCGCAGCTGCTTGTCATCGAGCACGGCCCGCTCGCGGCCCCAATCGAGCTGCGGCTGCGAAATGCCGTCGACGAATCCGAAGGGCTCGAGGCCACCCATGTCCGTCGTCGGCAGACGCTGCATGAGCTCGAAGCCCGGCTCGATCTGCGCTTCAACGGCCTCCTGCCACGCCTTGAGGCGGCCCGGCAAGGCATAGAGAAACACGCCGACGTGCGGTATGCGGCCTGCGGCTCCCCATTCCCACAGCGTCGCATCATTCGGCCCCACATCGCCCAAGCGCTGCGCGCGATTGGGGTTGCCCGGCATGCCGTCGACGAATTCCATGGAAAAGGCCGCCGCGATATCGTCGGGCAACTCCAGCGCACGCAGTCCCGCATGGGTGAAGGCCAGCTGCAGCACCGTGGGCGGCGGCGGCTCCTGCGTCGCCGCGCTCGTCACCGGTGCGGCGGCCAGCCAGCGTCGCGCCGCGGCCGGGTCCTCGACCCGAAGCAGTAGAAAAACCGCCTCCGTGTGATGCTTGAAGCCGAAGCGCACCAATCCTTGGATATCGTCGAGCTCGACAGTCGCGGCGCGGCCCTCGGTATTGGCAGCCCCATTCATAGCAGCCGCAACCAGTCGAGAACCGCGGCGTCGCTCAAGCCGCCGCTGTGCAGGCCTTGCCGAATGCGCTGATTGCGATCGAGGTCGAGCAGCGTGAGCCCGGGATAGGCCTTGTACCAAACCTGAGTCGGGATCTGGTGCCGGCGCTGGAAGTACTTGAAAAGATGCTCGCGCCGCGCACCGCGCAAGATCAGCCAGTCCGTGCTCGGCCAGCCGACGCCGCTGCTGAACACGAGATTCAGGCCCCACGCCACCTTGTTGATGAAGTCGTCCATGTAGGCTTCGTGCCCGCCGTCATAGCTGCTCGCAAACACCATTCGCGATCGGCCGTCGATGAACACCCAGCGCGCGAAGTGAATGGTGCGTACCCGCGCCAGGTAGCCGCGCGTGAACACCACGCGCGCAAAGTAGTCGACCAACGGCAGCAGCACGAGCACCAGAGCGCCGCGAAACCGCCCGGGCTTGAGCGAGCCGATGGCCGTGTATTGATTGCTCACATCCACATCTTCAATGCGCTGCAATATTTGCAGTGCCTCGATAGCGGGGCGCGGACAGATCTCGGGATCGGTGGTTTCGAGCCGGCGCAGTTGCCACAGCAGGAAGGGCAGCAACACCACCAACAGCGGGGAGAGCAGCAGGGCGATCACGGGCACCGTGATGAAATAGGCGAGGTGGGCGATGAGCCAGCCGAGCGGCGTCGGCGCCGGCGGGGTCAGGCGCAGCCGCCCCGCAGCCACTTCGGCGTCGACGAAGGCAACCAGGTCGGCGCGCAACCGCTGCGCATCGACGCCCGAATCCAGCGGCCGGCGCGGCACACGCGCGCTGAGCGCTCGTTGCAGCGCGCTCTCTTCCTTGATCTGCACCACCGTGCGCCCCACCCAATTGACGTAGGTCGCGGCGTGCGGGCGATCATGCGCCAGCATCCAAGACAAGACGTCCGTGCCGGCAGCGAAGTCCGCGCAGTGAGCAAAGACCTCGCGCAGTCCCGAGTCGGCCTGCCGCGCCATGGCGCCGAGCAGCTCGCGCGCCGAGCCGTCGCAATCCCCCATGAAGGCGAGGTAAGTGGGCAGCGGCGCGCGCCGCACCCCGTACACTTGGATATCGGCCGCCGACGGATCATCCAGCACGGCGAAGCGCGCGAAGTGAAGCGTCTCGAAGGTCCCGAAGGGCAGCAGGCTATTGCGCGGGTCCGCCATGCCGGGCACGGCGTTCATGCGCTCGAGAGTCTGTCGCACGCCCTCATCATGGCCGGCCGCCAGCGGCGCAATCACCATGAAGTGGCCCTGCGGCGTCACAGCTTCAGAATTGCAGGCAGAAATCGATCAGCCGCGCTTTGTCCCAGTAAACCTTGCCCAAATAGAAGTTGGGGCCAATGAGACGAATCTCATCGCGAATCCGATGTGCCACCACCGAGGTGTCCGAATAATCGAGCACGATGCACTCTTTGCCGTCGAGCCAGCTGGGGGCCTTGTAGACCTTGGCGACAATCGCCTCGATGCCGGTAATGAGGATCTTGTTCTTCAAGAATCCTTTCTGCGCGTCGAACACCTTGCCCTGCCAATCAAACAAATTGATCATGTGCGCGATGCTCGCCGAGTACACCGTCCCCGGCGCAATGATCGCCGTGCCGGCGGCCGAGCCATTAGGGATGTCCCCCGGCGGGCTCGCCCGGAACAGGTCGTCCAATTGTGCTTGCGACATGGTGAGTAACTTGGAAGCGTCGTATTCCATGATTGACTCCTTGTCGAGGCCGCGGCCCGGATGCTACGCCTACCCCCGGGGTTCTATCAACCGGGGTCCGCAACGCGAGATATGCAATAATCTTCGCGCCGGAAGGAACCGCAATCGCGCCAGGGAGACACAATGGACGTCAATCTAGCCATCAAATTCGCGCAATTGGTCAATGCGGCCTATGCCCTTGATCCGAAGAACACCGGCAGCCTCGCCGGCCAACCCATCACCGCGGGCGGCATGGGCTACACCATTGTGACCACGGTGTTCGCCAACGACATGGCGACCGAAATCATGCCGGGCCGCAGTGCCATCATTGTGCCCATCGGGCTCGTGCTGCAAAAAACCGGCGGCGACGATATCGTCATCGCGATTCGCGGCACGGAAGGCATATACGAATGGGTACAAGACGCGCGCTTCTCGATGGTACGGTGCCCCTTTCTCGCGGCCGCCGGCAACACCGAGGACGGCTTCACGGCCATGTACGGCTCGATGCGCACGGGCAGCGCGCCGGGTGCGCCGACGCTGGTCAGCGCGCTGTCGGGGCTCGCCTTTCCGCAACCCGTGTCCGCCGCCACTTCGGTCACCATTTGCGGCCACAGCCTGGGTGGGGCACTCGTGAAGCTGCTGGCACTCGATGTCGCGGCCAACACGATCTTCACGAACCCCACGGTCTACAGCTATGCGAGCCCGCGCAGCGGCGATTCGACGTTTACCGCCATATACGATCATTTGGTGCCGAGCACGTTTCGAATTGCCAATCGAATGGACCTCGTTCCGAAGCTGCCGCTGCCGCCGCTGTACGACCACGTCAAAGGTCTGTACGAATTGAATCCGGTTCAACTGTTGCCGCTGCCGCCGAAAGTGCTGATTCGGCCGGAACTCGGGTGCGAACACATTCTCAGTAGCTACCTGTATCTGCTGTCGCTCCAGTCCGGGGGGCCGGTCATCCCGCTGTCGTCGGGTTGCCTGCCGCCCTAGGCGGCAAGCCCGAGAGAGCGCCGCGTCACTAGTCCCGCGCCATCCTCGGTGATGGCATGGCTGCGTTGCCACTGTTCCACCAGTTTCGAGGTGAAGGCGCCGTACACGCCGTCGGGCGTGATCGGCAAGCCTTTTTGCTGCAGCGCCGTTTGCACGGCTGTGACATCGCTGCCGCGCAAATAAGGACTGGTCAAACGCAGCGTTCTTGCTTGACCTTGATCGGGAACATCTCCCGCCAGGGCCTCCGCGGTGATGACGATGCCGTGCACGGTCAGCGGCAGATCCAGGTTCCATTTCTCGAGCTTCAGCAGCGAATCGAAAGAATCCATGCGATACACGGTGCTCGGCAGGGGCGGCGCCCTCGAGTTGAGCCACGCCTTGCGCAGTGCGATGTAGCGCTGCGTCCAGTCCTTCGATCCTCGCGACGTCACCGGCCCGATGCGCTGTTTGAGCATGGCCCAGCCGCCTTGGATGCGGCTGTCGTAGATGACGGCGGCGCCCAAGGGCTCGACTATCCCTAAGGCCGCCGCATCGCTGCACGCGGGCCCGAGATAGCCGCCGTCGAAGAACTGATCCTGCGTCAGGCGCATGACAGGATCGTCGGTGGCCGCGAGTTTGAGCAGCGTCTTGAGCTCAGTGTCCGCATCGAGCGTGAAATCCTTGTTCTTGAAGCGCGGCAAGTAGGGTTGCAGCTGGGCGGCATATTTCGCGCTCTGCTTCTGGCAATAGCCATCCAACAGTTGGAAGAGCACGCCCGAGCCGAGCGCCGCCTGACTGCGCCCATAGGAGAGATGGCCCGAATCGCCCTTGAGCACCGCGAGGGCGGCATAATTGCCGAGGATGCGGCCGGTTTCAAACACATTGACGATGGCGCGCGCCGTGTTCTGCTGCAGTTCGTTCATGACGCCGTGGCCGTTTTTTGCGCCGCACCCGGCGGTATCGGCAGATTCACTTCGGCCATTTGCCCATCCGGATTGGTCACGGTGAAGGTATGCACGCCCTTGGTGGCAAACCAGGTTTGAAATTGTTCCAGGTCGTATTCCTCCAGATTCTTCGGATCGATGGAGAGCTCGAGCACGCTGGCGAAGGTCGGTGTACTGGCCTCCCGGGCAATGATGTCGGGAGCATGCCTGCCATCCGAGCTCTGCAGCATGCGGAACGGCAAATCCTGGCGATCGATCTGGAACAGCGCTTCCGGTGAGAGGTTCGAACCGCGCAACGTAATGGTGCGCGCGATCCGCGGAATGTCGACGGCCTCTCGCAAGGCGGACGCGGCGCTTTGCGCGATCGTCTGCGTCACGCTCGCCGACAGTTCCTGCAGTGCCGCCGCGGCGCTCTGGGCGGTGGCGGCATCCTGGGCCAGCGTCGGCTGCGCCTCGAAATCTTGCGCCGCGGCCAGCGCTTCCGCCTCGGCACGCTGCCCCAGTGCCCTGAGCGTCGCGAGCAGGCTGGCGAATTCGGCGCTGTTTTGCGCAGCCCGCACCGCGCTGACCGCATCCGACAATGCGGCCAGCGCCGCTTGCGTGTGGCTGTTGCCGGGGGTGCCCCACGCCGCGGGACGCGATTGTGCAGTCGCGATGGCCTCCGTGAAGTCCAGCGCCTGAAATGCGGCAGCGGAGGCCGCGGCGATGATGGCATCGTCCGGATCCGCCGGCGATACGGAAATCTCATCGACGACGGGGCCCGCCTTGCGCGCCAATTTGCCGCCCAGGTATCCCGCAGAGGACAAGCCCATCATGTACAGGAGATGATCCGGCACCGTGGGCAGGTCTTGAATGATGGCGGGCGGCTGACCGAGCGTCGTGATGATGAATGCGCCGGCCCCGAACAGGGTCCACAACAGCATCTGCAAGCGGTC
>DATLVV010000217.1:0-6038 GCA_035577165.1 Steroidobacteraceae bacterium
CCAACGGACAACCGCAATAACGCAGGCATGAGTTTCACGTCTGCTGGCCCCCATGAAAATATTTTCTATATTTACATGAAATTTCTGTATGTCAATACTTTTCTATTGGGGAAGCTAGACGTCCTGGAGTGATCCGGCCCAGTGGTCCTTAAATGCGCCGGCAGTTCCGCTGGTTTTTGAGCAGCCAGACACCGTGCGGGCAACGGCGGCGCATCGCTATGAAAGACAATGACGTGATTGAACGAGCCGGCGCTACGGCTTCGCCAGAGGCTCCAGCACCCTGCGCAACACCGCGGCGTCCTCGCGGCCCACCGCCGCTTGATAGTAGCCGCGCCGTATACCCACCTGTTCGAAGCCCATGGAGTGATAGAGGCGCGCGGCGGCCGTATTGGACGGCCTGACTTCGAGAAATGCTTCGTACATTCCCGCTGCGCGCGCGCGATCAAGCAGATACAGCAGGATCCTGCGGGCCATCCCCCGGCAGCGGTATTCATCACCTATGCAGACGTTCAAGATATGCGCCTCGCCCGCCCCGACCGACATGATTCCGTAGCCCGCCAGGTCGCCGCCGATATCGATCACGCGGCAGATGTAGCCAACCCTGAGGCAATCGCGGAAGATGCCCTCGCTCCAGGGAAACTGGTAGGCGGCGCGTTCGATGGCCACGATGACGGGGACATCGAGTTCGTGCATGGGCCTGATCTCGACCGAGGCAAACTCGACTTCTTGCTTGACGCTAGACACGCGAACACACCTCGCGGGCGAACTTCAAATCCTCCCAGGCTTTGCGCTTGTCGGTCGGCGTGCGCAGCAGATATGCAGGATGATAGGTCACTACCAGCGGTACCTGGGAGACTCCGAAGTGGTGCACTTGCTGTCGCAGTCTGCCCAAAGTCACGTCGGTGCGCAGCAGGTTTTGCGCCGCGATGCGGCCCACCGCCAGCATGACTTTCGGCTTTAGCAGCGCGATTTGCCGCTCCAGGTAGGGCAGACACTCGGCAGCTTCGGTTGCACTGGGATCGCGATTGCCCGGAGGCCGGCATTTCAGGACGTTGGCGATGTAGACCTGTTCGCGCGCCAATCCGATCGCGCGCAGCATGGAATTCAGCAACTGGCCCGCCCGACCCACAAAGGGCTCACCCTGGCGGTCTTCCTCCGCGCCGGGCGCCTCGCCGACGATGAGCCATTCCGCCGTTTGGCTGCCGACTCCGAATACTGTTTGGGTGCGCGTTGTGGACAGGGTGCAGCGCGTACATGCGGCGACCCGCGCGCGCAACTCGGGCCAATCGACGCCGGCCTCGCGCGCCGCCGCGATCTCGCCCGCCGCCGCGATCTCGCCCGCCGCCGCGATCTCGACTGCCCCCGCGACCTCGCCCGCCGCCGCGACCTCGTGCGCTCCGGCATCATCGCGCGGCGTGGATCGTGCAACCCATGTCTGCAGACCGAGCGCGGCCAGATATTCTTGGCGCAACACGGGATTCATGCGTTCGGCACTACACGCGTGCGCCGGCGCAGTTTGCGATACAGCCACAGCATCGGCGCCGACAGGGCATAGCCGCCGAACATGACCAGCAAACTGATGGGCAAATGAAGGAAAATCAAGATGAACGCGATCGGCACCAGAACGATATAAGTGAAGCGCACACGGGCGCCGGGATTGACTTGCTTGAAGCTGTTGAACGCGAACCGGCTGATCATGAGCGCGCCGGCCGAGGCGGTGACCAGGAACGCCAATATCAACCCTGGCAGACCTATGTTGGTTTGATCGCTGGCAAGCCACACCAGAGCCGCGACGATGGCAGCGGCTGACGGGCTGGGCAGGCCCTCAAAGTAATGCTTGTCCTGGGTGGCGGAGCGCGAATTGAAGCGCGCCAAACGCAGGGCCGCGGCGGCCGCATAGAAAAAACACACCAACCAGCCCAATCTGCGCCACAACGGCCCGTACTCGGCAATGCGCGCCACCCCCCATTGATAGGTGACGATGGCGGGCGCGACGCCAAACGACACCATATCGGAGAGACTGTCGTACTCTTTGCCGAACGTGCTTTCGGTGTGGGTCCAGCGCGCCACACGACCGTCCAGGCCGTCAAATATCATGGCAATGAACACTGCTGCGCCGGCACGCTCGAATTTCAGGTCGATGGCCGCCACGATTGCATAGAAGCCGGCGAACAATGCCCCCGTCGTCAGCAAGTTCGGCAGCCAGTACACTCCCCGCGGCCGCGCTGTCGAATCCTCGTCGTCGCTCATGGCGCCATAATACCAGGGGGCCTGATGTAAGCTATGTGGCTATGCGCTTATCTCAAAACCCCATTTCGACCCTCAAAGAGGTGCCCTCCGACGCGGAAGTCATCAGCCACCAGCTGATGCTCCGGACCGGCATGATCCGCCGGCTCGCCGCCGGCCTGTATGTATGGCTGCCGCTCGGCCTGCGCACGTTGCGCAAGGTGGAACGCATCGTGCGCGAGGAGATGGACCGCGCCGGGGCTCTCGAGCTCAGCATGCCGACCCTCCAGCCCGCCGAACTTTGGATCGAATCCGGCCGTTGGAGCAAGTACGGGCCGGAGCTGCTGCGCTTCAAGGATCGGCATGACCGTGACTTTGCCTACGGTCCCACGCACGAAGAGGTCATCACCGACATTGCGCGGCGCGAGCTGCGCAGCTACAAGCAGCTGCCGGTCAATTTCTACCAGATTCAGTCCAAGTTCCGCGATGAAATCCGTCCGCGTTTCGGCGTCATGCGAGCCCGCGAATTCTTGATGAAGGACGCGTACTCGTTTCATGTCGACGAAGCGAGCCTCGCCCAGGGTTATCGCCTCATGTACGAGGCGTACTCGCGCATATTCACGCGGATCGGATTGAAGTTCAGGGCGGTCCAGGCCGACGGCGGCAGCATCGGCGGCACTGTATCCCAGGAGTTTCACGTGCTGGCGGATTCAGGCGAGGACGCGATTGTATTTTCCAATGCCGACGACTATGCCGCGAATCTCGAAATGGCGGCCACCGTCGCGCCCGCCGCGCCGCGCCCCGCCGCCACCGAGCCGTTGACCAAAGTGTCCACGCCCAACGCCCGCACCATCGCCGACGTTGCCGCCCTGCTCCAAGTCGATGCTGCGCGCTGCGTCAAGACGCTGCTCGTCGACGGCAGCGACGGCGACGTGGTGGCCTTGGTGATCCGCGGCGATCATGAATTGAATGCGGTGAAGGCGCAAAAATTACCCGGAGTGGCCAGTCCGCTGCGCATGTCGAGCGCCGAGCGCGTGCGCAAGGCCACCGGAACGGAACCTGGTTTCATCGGTCCCATCGGGTTCGCCGGCAGGATATATGCCGATTACGCGGCGGCTCACCTGGCTGATTTCGTCTGCGGTGCCAATGAGATGGACATGCACTTCCGCGGCGCGAACTGGGGGCGCGACCTGACCGCCCCGCAAGCCGCCGATCTTCGCAATGCGCAGAGCGGCGACCCCAGTCCCAGCGGCCGCGGCACCCTGGAGATCGCGCGCGGCATCGAGGTAGGACATATTTTCCAACTGGGTCAACTGTACAGTGAGGCCATGCATGCCGCCGTGCTCGATGAGCAGGGCAAATCGCAGACCATGTTCATGGGCTGCTATGGCATCGGGGTCACACGGGTCGTGGCGGCCGCGATCGAACAGAACCACGATGCCAACGGCATTGTATGGCCCGAAGCGATTGCACCGTTTCAAGTGGTCCTGGTCCCGATCAACTACCAGAAGTCGACGCGCGTGCAACAAACGGCCGATGCCCTGTATCAGCAATTCAAGGACGCCGGCATCGATGTGCTGCTCGACGATCGCGATGCCCGTCCGGGGGTCAAGTTCGCGGATTCCGAACTCATGGGCATTCCTCATCGGATTGTCATCGGGGACCGGGGCCTCGATGCCGGAAATCTCGAATATCGTCACCGACGCGCGACCGAGTCGACGGAAATTCCGGCCGCCGATCCAGTAGGCTATATTCGACATAAGTTAAACGGCTAAAGGACTCTCATGCGGCGGCCGCTGCGCGCGACAATGGTCTGCGCCCTCGTTGCTCTGGCAGGGTACTGGGCGCTGCCGCGGACCGCCCATGCGGATCAGCAACGCGATCCGGAGCTCAAAGCTCTGCTGCAAAAGATCATCGGCAACTCCAACTGTTTCGCCGACAAGTTCGACTCCGAGGTCTGGTACAAAACCATGGAGCCGAAGCTCGCGCGGCTGGTGCCCACACACGAGGCGCGGATCGAGATTCTGGATCATGTGTACTGCGAGGCAAAGCGCGATCCGACGCTGCAATTACCCCCCGACCTGGTCCTGGCGTTGATCGAAGTGGAAAGCCGCTTTGATCGTTGGGCGGTATCGCCCGCGGGCGCCGTCGGTCTCATGCAGGTCATGCCGTTCTGGCCGCGCGAATTGGGCGTGCAGAACCAACTGGTGCGGGTCGAGCCCAACATCCGCATGGGCTGTGAAATTCTGCGTTATTACCTGCGCGTCGAAAATCGCAACTGGTCGCGCGCGCTGGCCCGCTACAACGGCAGCGTCGGCCGCAACACCTACCCGGCGTTGGTGATGCAGCGCTGGCAGCGAGTTTGGCGCTTCTAGAGAGCGTCAAAACCCTCGGGAATCGGCTCGATGTCGCCCGGTGGAATCTCACGGACCTCATCCACCCTCGCATGGGCCGGTCCGCGCCCCAGCCATCGCCGTAATTCATCGACCGCGGCCGCCGTGCCTTGCGCCAGCACCTCGACGGAGCCGTCGGGCAGATTGCGCGCAAGTCCCCGGATGTTCAGCTTCCTGGCCTCGAGCCGGGTGCTGTGGCGGAAATACACGCCTTGAACCTTCCCAAAGACGAGAAATCGGCGAACAACCGCACCCAATTCGAGCGCCGCCTCAATGCGGTTGGGTGACCGGCGCCTCCGAATGCTCGCTATTCGCATTCGCGAGGGCGGCGGCGGCGTGGCGCTTCGCTTCCAGCGCAGCATAGCGAGCTCGAGTGAACTCTTGCGCCTGCAGATGAGTTTCGGCGCGGCCGATGGCGGCCTGGGCTGCATAGAAGTCGGGCGAGGTCGCCGAGGATGCGCCGGCCGCCTGGGCGGCCGCGATCGCCTGCCGGGCGTCGCTCATTTCCTGCACGGGAGCTCCGGCGCATCCGAACAGGCAGGCGACTCCGACAAAAACAGCAATGAAGCGCAACATAGGGGACTGGGACACTAGCAACAGCGGCCAGGGCCGTCAAACGAGCGGCCGTTATACAATAATCGGCACGAGTTATTTATTCCGTTGCGCCGGCGCAGCACGTGCGCAGATTCCACCGTGATTTCTCGGAAGAGTACTGATGAACGAAATTTTGGTTCTGTATTATTCGCGCCAAGGCAGCACCGCCGCCCTGGCCCGGCAAGTGTGCCGGGGCATCGAAGCCGTCGCCGGCATGCAGGCCAGGCTGCGTACCGTTGCGCCGGTGACCGCTACCACCGATCAGCCTGATCCGTCGATACCGGACGAGGGTCCGCCCTACGCGACTCATGATGATCTGCTGCAGTGCTGCGGGCTCATCCTGGGAAGCCCGACGCGTTTCGGCAATATGGCGGCGCCGCTGAAGTTCTTCCTGGATGGCACCAGCGCACTCTGGATCTCCGGCGCTCTCGAGGGCAAGCCTGCTGCCGTGTTCACCTCGACCCAAACCCTGCACGGCGGCCAGGAATCGACTTTGCTTTCCATGATGATTCCTCTGCTTCATCACGGCATGTTCTTGGTCGGCTTGCCGTTCAGCGAAGCCGGATTGGCCGCCACACGCAGCGGCGGCACACCCTATGGCGCGAGCCAAGTAGCGTCGCTCAGCGGCGCAGGTGAATTGTCGGAGCCGGAACGTGAACTCGCGCGCGCGTTGGGGATGCGGGTGGCCAAGCTCGCCGCTCGCTTGGGGAGCGGCACATGATTCAAGAGTCGACGGCGCGTGCGCTGACGCTTTGGCTCTGGATCGCCGTGGCCTTGAGTCTGCTGGGTTGGATGATCGTCGGATATCCGTGGCTGATTTGCATC
>DATLVV010000218.1:0-2403 GCA_035577165.1 Steroidobacteraceae bacterium
CGACGACAAGAACATGCTTGCCATCAGGATTCACGAAGCCACTATGCGTGACGGCCGGACTTTTCGGATCGGGCGCGATCCCGTTGGTCGCGAACACCTTTGCGCCGCGCTTGATGTGGCGCGAATAATGCGCGAACGCCCAGTACTGGCCGCTCTTCGTCACCTTGTGCGAGGCGTTTTCAACCGTGATGGTGCCCCCGCACGAAAATGGCCCGATATTCGGCTTGCCGTGCTCGTCGAGCGCCAGGTTCCACGCGGTGATGGAGCGCGCCCAGTTATTGAGGATGCCGTTGAAGGTGTCGGCCCAGTTCGTGAAGTCGGTCTGGTAGTCGGGCTGCGAGATGTCGGGGCCGCCCTCCGTCCAGTAAGCGTTCTTCGCCGGGAAGGCGTCATGCACGCGGGTCATCGCGGTCGGCTCGCCCACGTAGCCATGCCACGCAATGCCGTCCACGGCGTCGTAGACCTGCGGGTCGCTGAATTCGTCGATGGCGCGTCCCCAGAGGCTGTAGTTGTGATCCAGCAGCCAGATTTTCGTGTCAAGGCCGGCCTTGCGAATGGCCGGCGCCAGGAAGCGCGCGGCAAACTCCATCTCGATTTCCTGCGCCCACGTGCAGGCGGGCATGCGGCCGGCCTGCTCGGCGTCGCTTTCGTTCTGCACTGTTACGCCATTGATCGCTACGCCCTCGGCCTTGTAGCCCTCGAGGAACTTCACAAAATAGCGCGCGTAGGGGTCGAAACTGGTGGAGCGCATGGTGCCGCCGAGCATGGACTTGTTGGGCTTCATCCAGTTGGGCGGGCTCCACGGCGACGAGAAAAGGAAAAGCTCGGGGTTGTGCTTGCGGCTCTCGCGCAGCACGGGGAGGATGTATTCCTTGTCGTGATCGATGGAGAACTTCTTCAGTTCCGGATCGGGCTCGTCGCTTTCGTCGAAACTGTAGAGAGTGCGCGCGTAATCGCTGGCGCCGATGCAGGTGCGGCACACGTTCATCGCCATCTCTTCGGGCGAGAAGATGTCGTGCAGTACGGCATCGCGCTCGGCCTGCGTCATCTGGCTGAGGACGTAACATGCGGAGTCGGTCATGGCGGCGCCGAATCCGAGGATCTCCTGGCGCGTGGCGGCTGGATCGAGAATGACGGCCTCGGCCGACACCTGGCCGGCAGGCTTCCAGGTCAGCGGCTCAGCGGCGGTGTGACGGCGATCGCGGAAGCTGCTCCAGACGCGAACGGGGGATGTGTTTGGCTGGCTGAAGATAGGGGTTCGGCTGAGAGAAATAACGGCGGCTGTGGCCGATGCGGACTTGAGAAAGCTGCGGCGTGAACGCGCGGACATACGTACGGCTCCTTGCGAGGCTCAGATCATTTGCCGGAGGCATGATAACAGCGCGGAGCGGCTTAGTAAAACGTTTGCGTAGAGGCGTCGCCTTCAGGTTTCGGCTATCAGCCTGTCTGGGCTTTTAGCCCCGACATCGGCGGCCGCCGTCATCCCATGCCGGTCGGGGTCGGTAAAGACCTCAAGGGCTCATCCCGGCCGTTAGATTGGAGCGGATTGGAGACGGGCGTAGAAGCTCTGTATGCCAAAGCCCTGGCTACCAAAAGACGCGTCTGAGGCTACGCTAGCGCGGCCAAGATCTGCTGAGCGAGTTGGCTTACACTGCCCGCGCCGAGCGTCAGAATGAGGTCGCCGGGGTGGCCCTGCGCCTTTACAGCGTCGATCGCCGCGCCGAAATCAGGCGCAAACTGCACCTGCGGACCTTCAATTCGGCTTACGAGGCGTTCGGCGGTTACGCCCGCAATGGGCTGCTCACTGGCAGCGTAGATGGGCAGCACGAGCACCGTATCCGCGTCGCTGAATGCATCGGCAAACTGATCCATCAGGTCGGCCGTTCGGGTGTAGCGATGCGGCTGAAACACGACGTGAATGTGCCTGTAGCCGCACTCGCGCGCGGCGGCCAGGGTGGCGCGAATCTCTGTCGGATGATGGCCGTAGTCGTCGACCACCGCAATGCCGCGCACGCTGCCACGGTGCTGGAAGCGCCGATCGACGCCGCGGAAGTTCTTCAGGCCTTCCGCAATCTCGTCGGCAGAGATTTCAAGCTGGTGCGCAATGGCCACGGCAGCCGTGGCGTTGAGGACGTTGTGGCGGCCGGGGACGTGAAGTTCAAACGGGCCCAGCAGAGCCCTCGCGGTGACAACCTGGAACCGCGAGTGCGAGCTGGGATCGGCTGTCAGCGGCTCAAGGCGATAGTCGGCGCCGCGGGTGACGCCATAGGTGAAGACACGACGATGCGCGCGCGGCAGGATGGCGGCAAGTTGCGGATCGTCCACGCATGCGGTGACCGCGCCGTAGAACGGCACTTTGTCCATGAAGGCGAGGAAGGCGCGCTCCACATCTTCCATGTCGCT
>DATLVV010000219.1:0-6391 GCA_035577165.1 Steroidobacteraceae bacterium
CGGGCACTCTTCGTTCTCGCCGGCGCGGCGCGCCCTGATTTTCCGCACCAACAACAGCACGGCGGCGCGCGACATGTCCGCGATCGGCTGACGGATGGTCGTGAGCTCGGGCCAAATGGAGCGCGCGAATTCGGTGTCATCGAAGCCGCATACGGTGAGATCCTTGGGCACATCCAAGCCGAGACGATGCGCGACCGTCACCGTGGCGGCGCCCATGTCATCGTTGCTCGCGAATATGGCGGTCGGCGGCTTGGGCAGGTTCAATATTTGCCCGGCGGCTTCCAGGCCGGACCGGTAGGTGAACAGACCCTGGCCGATCAACGATTTGTCGATCGCGATCCCCGCTTCTCCGAGCGCCGATCGATATCCCGCAAAGCGCTGCGCGCTCGCGGTCTGGTTGGGGTTGCCGATGATGAAGCCGATGCGCTTGTGGCCCAACGACAGAATATGCCGGGTCATAGCAGCCGCCGCGGCATGATCGTCGATGCGCACGGCCAATAGCCCGGCGCGCGGGCGGGCGCTGGCCACGGCGACCGCGAGCGCTCCCTCCTTGGTCAGCACCGCGTGGATGCGTTTGGAATCGCAGAGCGGCGGCGGCAGCACGATGCCATCGACCCCGGTGGCGAGCAATTCACGCACCACTTCTTCCTCGTGCTGCTTGGCGTCGCATTTCTCCACCACCAGCTGCACGTGGCTGAGCCGCGCCTGTTCCAGACTGCCGACCAAAAATTCGCTCAGGTAGGCCGAACTCGGATTGCTGTACAGCAGGCCGATGCGCACCTGCTCGGCTCCGGCCAGGGTCCGCGCAGCGAGATTCGGCGAGTATTTGAGCTTGACGATCGCCGCCTGCACGGCTTCGCGCGTTGCCTGGCGAACGTTGTTCTCGCCGTTGATCACGCGTGACACGGTCATCGGGGCAAAGCCTGCATAGGCGGCCACATCCGCGATCGTCGGCGCACCCTGCCGGCGGTGTTTGAGTTTGTGATTCCCGCGGGTCCGCGCCAATCGTCTGCCAGCTGTTCTTGTCGTCATTATGCTTGCCAGGTTACAACGAAAGCTTAAGCGTATTTGGCACTTGGGGCGGTCAGAAAAGCAAATAGAATTGACAAAGTCGAATGCAATCCATCATGGTAGCGCTATCAAGATGACAACACCAATCCTATGTCGGATATGCAGCATCGCGGCCGGGCTTGCGTTCATGACCCAGGCACACTCGGCCGCGCAAAGCACCGCTCCCGCCTACAAGGACCCCAAGCTGCCGGTTGAAGCGCGCGTCGAGGACTTGCTGGCGCGCATGACGCTGGAGGAGAAAGTCGCTCAAATGCTCAGCATTTGGGAGAACAAGGCCGACGTGTTCGATGCCCGGATGGAGTTCGATCCCGCCAAAATGGCGCTCAAGTATCCGAACGGCATCGGCACCTTTGCGCGGCCTTCGGATGCCACCGGCCCGTCCTCGCCCAGAGTGGTTCGCAGACGGGATATTCCCGCAACGATTCGCCTGGTGAACGCCCTGCAGCACTACGCCATGACCGGCACCCGGCTTGGCATTCCCATTTTGCTGCACGAGGAAGGGCTGCACGGCTATGCCGCGGTCGGCGCCACGAGCTTTCCGCAAGCCATCGCGCTGGCCTCCAGCTGGGACCCGGCCCTGGTGCGTGCGGTCAACGCCGTGACGGCGCGTGAGATCCGCGCCCGCGGCGTGAGCGAAGCGCTCAGCCCCGTGGTCGATGTGGCGCGCGATCCCCGCTGGGGGCGCATCGAGGAAACTTTCGGCGAGGACCCCTACCTGGTCGGCGAGATGGGGGTTGCGTCGGTGGAAGGCTTGCAGGGCGAGGGTAAGACCCGCGTGCTCGGATCCGGCAAGGTGTTCGCCACGTTGAAGCATCTGACCGGACACGGCCAGCCGGAAAGCGGCACCAACGTCGGCCCCGCGCCGTATTCGGAGCGCACCCTGCGCGAGAATTTCTTTCCGCCGTTCGAGAAGGTCATCGAACGCACCGGCATCGAGACCGTGATGCCGTCGTACAACGAAATCGACGGCGTGCCGAGCCACGCGAACGTGTGGCTGCTGCAGAAAGTGCTGCGCGGCGAATGGCAATTCGACGGCGTCGTGGTGAGCGACTACTACGCCATCGAGGATCTGCAAACCCTTCATCACATTGCCGGCAGTCCTGAAGAGGCGGCGCGGCTCGCGCTCGCCGCCGGCGTGGACAGCGATCTGCCGAGCGGCGGCGCCTATGCCACATTGACGCAACAGGTGCAGGGCGGTCGCGTGCCCGAAGACAGCATCAACATGGCGGTGCGGCGCCTGCTAAAGCTTAAGTTCCGCGCCGGATTGTTCGAGAACCCTTATGCCAATGCCGAGCAGGCCGCCGCGCTCACGAACAATTCGGAAGCGCGCGCCCTGGCGCGCAAGGCGGCGCAGCGGACCATCGTTCTCTTGAAGAACGACGGCATGCTGCCGCTGCAGCTGCCGCCGGCCGGTGGCGCCAAATCAGTCATCGCGGTCATCGGCCCGAGCGCCGCAGTCGCCCGGCTCGGAGGCTACTACGGCGAACCGCCGCTCAAGGTGTCGATCCTGGACGGCATTCGCGCCCGGGTGGGCTCGCGAGCCAATGTCGTCTATGCCGAGGGCGTCAAAATCACCGCCAATGACGACTGGTGGGCTGACGACGTCCAGCTCGCGGATCCGGCGGCGAATCGGCGGCTGATCGATGAGGCAGTGTCGGTCGCGCGCAATGCCGACCGGATCGTGCTCGCGATCGGCGACACCGAACAGACCAGCCGCGAGGGCTGGGCCAAAAGCCACCTGGGTGACCGCGACAGTTTGGATCTGGTCGGCGAGCAGCAGGCGCTGTTCGATGCCCTGCATGCGCTTGGCAAGCCGATCGTCGTCGTGTTGATCAACGGCCGTCCGGCCTCGACGGTGCAGATATCGGCCGCGGCCAACGCAATGCTCGAGGGCTGGTACCTCGGCGAACAGGGCGGCAATGCCGTTGCCGACATCTTGTTCGGCGACGTGAATCCCGGCGGGAAATTGCCGGTGACCATTCCGCGCAGCGTCGGCCAGCTGCCGATGTTCTACAACTACAAACCCTCGGCGCACCGCGGCTATCTATTCGACAGCGTCGAGCCCCTGTACCCGTTCGGCTTTGGACTGAGCTACACCTCGTTTGAGATCGGCGCGCCGCGCTTGTCGAGCGATCGAATTGCCGGAAACGGTTCGGTGACGGTGAGCGTGCCGGTGCGCAATACGGGCGCGCGCGCCGGCGACGAGACCGTGCAGATCTACGTTCATCAGCTCTTGAGCTCGGTCACCCGGCCCATCAAGGAACTCAAGGCATTCGAGCGCATCACCTTGAATCCGGGCGAATCCAAGACCGTCACCTTCGTGCTCACCTCCGAGGCCTTCCGCATGTGGAACGCCTCGATGCAGCGGGTGGTGGAGCCCGGCGCCTTCGAAATCATGGCGGGCCCCAATTCCGTGGACTTGAAGACGGTCCTGCTCAACATCGGCGGCTGACCGACCGCCATCGGAGCCGGTCTGGGTATTCGGCGCAGTCGCCCCGCCTATCGGGACGTGTAGCGGCTCACCAGGTTCTCGAGATATTCCTGGCGCCCGGACCTTTGTACCGGTGCGACGTTGTCGGCGACCGCGGCGTCCGCGATTGCCGCCAGCGAGCTGCGTCCTTCCAGCATGGTGCGGCCGGAATCGGTGCGCCATCCGGCGTAGCGCTGTTCCACGAATGACTTCATTTCGCCGCCCTCGAGCATGGCCGCCGCACTCAACAGGCCGCGGGCGAGGATGTCGACGGCGCCGATGTGACCGTAGAACAGATCCGCGGCATCGATGCTCTGCCGGCGCACCTTGGCGTCGAAGTTGTTGCCGCCGGTGGTGAAGCCGCCGCCCTGCAGCACATAGTAGAGAGCCAGGGTGATTTCGCGGATGTCGTTCGGAAACTGATCGGTATCCCAGCCGTTTTGCGGATCGCCGCGATTCATGTCGATGGAACCGAAAATCCCGTAGTCGATCGCCATCGCGATCTCATGCTCGAAGCTGTGGCCGGAGAGGGTCGCATGATTCGATTCAATGTTGACCTTGACCTCCTTCTCGAGGCCATGGTGTTTCAAGAATCCGTAAATCGTGTCCACGTCGAAATCGTATTGATGCTTGGTCGGCTCGTGGGGCTTGGGTTCGATCAGGATCAAGCCCTTGAATCCGATCTTGTGCTTGTGTTCCACCACCATGGAAAGGAACCGGCCGAGCTGGGTCTTTTCCTGCTTCAGGTTGGTGTTGAGCAGCGTGTCATAGCCTTCGCGCCCGCCCCACAGTACGTAGTTCGCGCCGCCCAGGCGGTGCGTCGCCTCGAGGCAGTGACGTACTTGAGTGGCTGCAAAGCGAAACACCTCAGGATCGGGATTGGTGGCGGCACCCGCCATGTAGCGCGGATGACTGAAGAGATTCGCCGTGCCCCACAGCAGTTTGATTCCTGTCTCGGACATCTTGGCGCCGAGCTTGTCCACGATGTTAGCAAAATTCGCCACATGCTCGCGGATGTTGTGAGCTTGGGCCATCACGTCGACGTCGTGGAAGCAGAAATACGGCAGCCCCAACCTCGTGAAGAACTCGAACGCTTCGTTGAGTTTGAGGTCCGCCGCAGCCTGATCCAGCGGGCCGCCATGCCAGGGACGATGGAACGTGCCCGCGCCGAACACATCGAATCCATCCCAGTTGAAGCTGTGCCAATAGCACACGGCCATGCGCAATTGTTCTTCCATGGTCTTGCCGAGCACGATGCGCTTCTTGTCGTAGTAGCGATAAGCCAGTGGATTGGTCGAATGCGGCCCTTCAAAGGTTATCGGAGCAATGTCGCCGAAATATGAGCGGTTCAAGGTACTGTCTCCAGAAATAGGTCTTTGAGATTTCGGTACAGGCCGCGAAAGCGGCCCATTCTTTGCGTATACAAATCGGCAAGGCGATCGTCGGGTTCGGCCACGTGCAGAATCCGAGGCGGCGTGCACACATCCTCGATGCTGGCCTTCTCGGCCCCCATGCGCGCCAATCGAGCGGCGCCATAGGCGGGCCCCACCGAGCCGCTGTCGCGATACGTCAACGGCCGGCGCAGCACGGAACTCAGGACCCGGCCCCAATACTCCGAACGGGCTCCGCCGCCGATCACGGCGATCGACTCGATCTTTGCGCCGGTTGCCAGCAAGGCGTCCATTCCATCGCGAAACGCGAAGGCGACGCCTTCCAGCACCGCTTGCCCGAGGGCGGCGGCATCGGTCTCGTGGCTCAGGCCGAACAGCACGCCTTTCGCGTTCGGATCATTGTGCGGCGTGCGTTCACCGGACAGGTAGGGCAGGAAGATCTCGTTGGCCGCCGGCTTGTTGCGCGCTTCGGCCATGCTGAACAACGCGCCCGCATCGGCCAGACCGCAAAGGCGCGCGGCCCAATCGACGCAGCTCGCGGCACTCAAGATCACCGACATCTGATGCCAGTGTTTGGGCACTGCATGACAAAAGGTGTGCACGCCGCCGGCGGGATTCGGCCGATAGCCGTCGTTGGCCAGGAACAGCACACCGGAGGTGCCGAGCGACAGGAACGCATCCCCGGGTCGCACCACACCGACGCCGACGGCGCCTGCAGCGTTGTCGCCGCCGCCGGCGACGACCGGGACCCGCGGCATGCCCCACGCTTCCGCGAGTTCAGCGCGCAGTTCGCCGGTGATTTCGTTGCCCTCGAACAATGCCGGCATGTGCGATTCGTCGAGCCCGCTGCCCGCGAGCATCGCCTCGGACCAGCGGCGCTTGGCCACGTCCAGCCACAATGTCCCCGCGCTATCGGACATGTCCGAGGCCATGTCGCCCGTCATGCGCAGGCGCACATAGTCTTTCGGCAGCAGCACCTTCGCGGTCGCGGCAAAAACCTTGGGCTCGTGGGCGCGCACCCAGAGAAGCTTGGGTGCCGTGAATCCCGGCATTGCTCGGTTGCCCGTGATCTGGGTCATTTCCGGCACGCCCGCCTCCAGCTCGGCGCACTGCCGGGCGCTGCGGCCGTCGTTCCACAAAATCGCCGGCCTCAAGGCGCGATACTGCTTGTCGAGCAAGGTGGCGCCGTGCATCTGACCCGACAGGCCGATCGCGCGTACAGCTTTGCGCAGCGGCAGCCGCAAATCGCTCACGGCGCTGTTGGTCGCCGCCCACCAATCCGCCGGATTCTGTTCCGACCACAGGGGATGCGGCCGGGAGACGGCGAGCGGCGCACTGGCCTGATCGACTACAATGCCAGCCTCGTCAACGACAGCCGCTTTTACAGCCGAGGTGCCTACATCGATTCCCATGTACATGAATTTTCTCGAATACCGGCTCTACGGTACCGCTACCATTT
>DATLVV010000220.1:0-2013 GCA_035577165.1 Steroidobacteraceae bacterium
TCCATGACCTGCCGGATCGCCGCTTCACGCTCGCGCGCCAACAGATTCGGCAGATCATCGACCAGACGCCCGGCCGATGCCGCCGCCCCGCCCAAATGAGCGGTGTCCTCGAGCACACGCTTGGTTTCGGGCATCGCCACAACCCGGTTCGTCAGCAATTCGAATTGCATGTCGAGCAGATTGGGAGCGCGTTGCGCATAGTAGATCGCGCGCTCTGCGAGTTGCCGCGACTGTGCGATCTCGCGCACCGCGGGGTCGAGATTGGACAGCGGATCAATGCCGAGCAGCTGAAACAGCCCTCCCTGCTCATCTTTGTCCCCGGGCCGGCCGATCGATCTTGCGAAGTCCGCAAAGTGCACGTACGACACGTAGCGAACGTCTGGATTGCGCTCGCGCCAATTCTTGATGACACCGTCGAGCTGGGTCTGTTGCGCCGGGGTCAGCACGCCGTCCAGCAGCGCCCGCGCTTGTGGTTCGAGGCGGCGGTACGCATCCAGCAGCGGCAGCGCGCGCTTGCCGATACTTTTGTGGACCCACGAATCCTCGATGACCATGCGACTCAAGGTCGCAAGCACGACCATGTCGAGCGCATTGGTGACTGGATTCGGTCCGGTCGCAATCGTGTAGGCGGACGTGGACTGCGAGACCATCCAGTTCTGCGCGATCAGGCGCTCTGCAGGATCATGGGTGGATACGTGAAACGCCTGCACAGGTTCGACAACCCCGCCAACGTACATGTCGGCGAAGCGCATGACCCCAAGCTGCAGTTCCTGCACCTGATTGGCGCGCTTATCCCTGGCCGCATCGGCGCCTGAGACCTTGTCCATCATCTTGCATCCGCATAGCGGCAGCGCGACCGCGCCGCTCAAGACCACGAGCCGCGCGATCGAGCACAGCGACTGCCTTGGAGTCGCACCGCCTGCCGGATCGGGTCTTGGTGTGCAGCCTATGGTGTTCATGCGTCGGGACCTGGGTCCTCTCGATCGAGCATTGGACCTCTACACCGGCAGGAAGGGCAGGAGGCTTTGGTCTTATTGCCGGCTCGCGCGCCGCACCGAGGTCGTCGCAACAAGACCCTCGTCCGCGACCCGCACCAAGTCGCGCCCTTCGTTCTTCGCCGCATACAGAGCCGAATCGGCGCGCGCAATCATCTCGTCCAACGATCGGCCATGCCTCAAGCTGGTTGCCAGGCCGGCGCTCAAGGAGACGCGCAGCCCGGCACCCGAGGCGGGCAGGTGAATTCCGAATACCAGGGTGCGCATGCGCTCCAGGCTCGCCAATGCTGCATCCACTGTCACGCCGGGCATGATCAGCAAGAATTCCTCCCCGCCCCATCGCCCGAGCACATCCGTGTCGCGCAGCGCTTCGCGGCCGACCCGCGCGAATTCCCTCAATACGAAGTCGCCGGTTGCATGTCCGCAGCGATCGTTGATGATCTTGAAATGATCCATGTCGATGATCGCGATCGTCAGGGAAGATTGCGCGGCCTTGGCGCCGGCCAACGCCGCCGTCGCCAGCTCCGCCGTGTGACGTCGATTCGGCAGGCCGGTCAACGCGTCCTGACTCGCCAATTTCACCAGCTGCTGCCGGTAGCGCCGATTGACGACCAGGAAGTAAATCAGCAGCGCGATCACCACCACGCCCGACACGACCGCGATCGCGTTCCAGCGCAGTTCCCGGGCTTGGCGCTGCGACCGTTCCTGCGAAACTGCCAATTCGTGCTTCAACTGCGCATTGCGCTCGATTTCCCGATCGGTTTCGAAGCGCGCGCGCATCGCCGCGGCCGCGCGCGCGCGCTCGGCATCGTTCGCCGAGGCATAGCGGCGGGCATATTCGGACAGATCGGCATAGGCGTCGCGGTAGTTGTGCAAGACTGCGTCGGCGCGCGCACGCGATTGGTAAATGGAGGCCACGCGGCCCGGCAGCAGATCCGTGCCGTCCTGATCGAGCACCTCGTTCAAGGTGTTGAGCGCTTTCTGCGCATGGCCGTTCGCCAGATCGATGCGGGCGAGC
>DATLVV010000221.1:0-10316 GCA_035577165.1 Steroidobacteraceae bacterium
TCCGATTCGCCGCTCGTCTTCAAGTACAGCTCGAATTCCCCCCGGACCTGTTGCGGGCGTCAGTGCCGAACCTGATTCTGCAGCCCTTGGTGGAAAATGCAATAAAACACGGGATCGCGAAGCGTGCCAAAGGCGGCACGATCCGCGTGGCCGCAGCCCGCCTCAACGACCGGCTGCGCCTCAGCGTTTATAACGACGGTCCGACTGTGCCGGCAAAATGGGACACCGCGTGCGCCGGCATAGGACTCTCCAATCTGCGCGCGCGTTTGGAAATTCTCTACGGGGGCGGCTTCGACCTCGATTTGCAGAACGTGAGCACCGGCGGCGTAGAAGTGCGGGTTCTCCTGCCTTTCAAGGAGTCGTGATTGGTGCCTGCGGACCATCCTTCGGGGGCGATACGCGCTTTGGTGGTTGACGATGAACCTCTGGCGCGGCGCAATCTCACGGTGTTGCTGCGGCACGATCCCGACATCGGATCCATTACCGAATGCGGTTCGGGGGAAGAAGCGATTGAAGAGATTCGCCGCACCCAGCCGGATTTGGTATTTCTCGACGTGCAGATGCCGGAGTGCGATGGCTTCGACGTGCTCGAGATGCTGGGAGGTGGTGTGGCGCCGACGGTGGTTTTTGTGACGGCCCACGATGAGTATGCGCTTCGAGCTTTCGACGCCGGTGCGCTCGACTACCTTCTAAAGCCATTCGACGATGCTCGATTCCAACGGGCTCTCAATCGCGCCAAGGACAAGCTCGCGCACTACGCAGAACGAGGCGCGCGTGCTGTGGAGCGCCTGGTGGTAAGAAACGCCGGTCAGATACTGTTCCTCAGCGTATCGGAGATCGACTGGATCGAAGCGGCGAACTACTACGCCTGCCTGCACGTCGGCAACGAGACCCACCTATTGCGCCGCGCTTTGGCGGACCTCGAGCGCGATCTGGACCCTGGCAAGTTTTGCCGGATTCACCGCTCGATCATTGTAAGTCTCGATCGCGTTCGTGGACTGGAACTCAAAGAGGACGGTGAATACGAGGTGGTCCTGAATTCCAAAGTCCGCTTGCGGCTGAGCCGACGGTTCCGCAAAGACCTGCAACATCGCCTGGGTCTGGAGAGTTAACGGTAAAAGTAGCACCCAATGCTACTTCCCAGATCATCCTGAGCGCCTTTTCCTATTTTGGTTGCACCCGGCGAGCCTTTGCGGAAATGTCGGCCCCATGCGCCTGCAATCGTTCACTCTCTGGCTCCTCACAGTGCTGTTTGCGGTTCGCGTTGCCGGCCAGGCGATTCAAGCCTGGTGGCCGCAACCCTTCCTACCGCCGTTTCGCGACTTCCAAGGTAGCCAACTTGCCTATCCGGTGCTGCTGACGTCGCAACTGCTGATCCTCGCCATCATGCTGCGCTGGTCGTGGAAAGTGCAGCGCGGCACGACGCCCAGCGCGCGCGCCGCGGCGGCGCTGCTCTGGAGCGGAGCTCTCTACATGGCGGCATCCCTCGCGCGCCTTGCGATCGGCTTGGGGTTTGCGGCCGCACCGCCATGGTTCAGCGCCTGGATTTCCGGCGTGTTTCACCTGGTGTTGGCGGGCTTCGTCCTGACGCTCGCCGCCTCTCACCGGCGCGGGTCGAGCGCGGGAGTTCAGTGATGTGGCGCCATGAAATTCTGCCGTATCTTTGGTATCCCCTGTTGATGGCGGCCGCGGCCGCCACCTATGGGGTCATGCTCGGTGCCGGGATGTCACCCTTGCTGGCCGCCTACACCCCGGTGGTGGTGACGGCGCTGGCGATCGGTGCACTCGAGCTGGGATTTCCGGAGCGGCTCGAATGGCGGCCGCGCCGTGCCGACGTCGCATCGGACATGGCGTTCATGCTGTTCGTTCAGGTCGCGCTGCCGCGTGGCCTCGCCGCACTGTGCATCCTGACGATTTCGGCAAGGATGCACGCCGTTGCTCCGAGCCACTGGTGGCCCCAATCCTGGCCGTTGGCCGCGCAGATCGTTCTCATGGTGTTGGCGGTCGACTTGTTACGCTACTGGCTGCATCGCGCCTGCCATCACGTGACACCGCTCTGGCGTCTGCATGAAGTGCATCACTCTCCGGAACTGCTCTACACACTCAACGTCGGCCGCTTTCACCCCCTCGAAAAGGCGCTGCACTTCGCCTGCGACACGGTCCCTTTCCTGCTGCTCGGCGTCGCACCCGAGGTGATCGCCGGATATTTTCTCTTGTATGCCACCAACGGATTTTTTCAACACAGCAATCTGCGTCTGCGCTACGGATGGCTGAACTATCTGGTCGGCAGCGCCGAGACACACCGTTGGCATCACGCTCGCGACCCAAAGGTTGCGGCCTGCAATTTCGGCAATACCACGATTCTCTGGGACCTCTTGTTCGGAACCTGGCATTTGCCGGGCGCCCGTCCGGCGCCCGCGGCGGGAATCCTGGATCCCGTCTACCCCAAGAGCTTCTGGCCGCAGCTCTGGGCACCATTTCGGAGGCGCCACTCTGCAGTCGAATCGTCCGCCAGGGCGTTGCTCAGTCACGCTCTCGTCGCGCTGCATCTACGCTATGTACGGCTGCTCTCCGGAATTCGGATCGCCGCCATGTCGCGCGACCCGATGCGCGCGCAGCGTCGCGTGCTGGCGTCGATCCTCGAAGCCAACCAGCAGTCGACTTTTGGACGCAAGTATCGCTTCTCGAACATTCACAACTACGAGGAGTTCGCACGCCAGGTCCCGGCCGGCGACTACGAGGCGCTGCGGCCCTTTGTCGAATCGCAAATTGACGGCGACGCTGCGCTGACCCGCGAATCCCCCGACCAATACGTCCGCACCAGCGGCACGACCGGGCTGCCGAAGGACATTCCGCTAACGCGCTGCCATTTGAATGCCTTGCGCCGGATCAACCAGACCGCGCTCGCATTTCAGCATAGCGGTTGTGCCAACGCCTTCGCCGGCGGAATTTTGGCGTTTACCAGCCCCGCCCACGAGGGCGAGCTCTCGAACGGCAAGTCGTTCGGCTCGGCATCCGGCATCGTCGCGGGCAACACTCCCGCGGTGGTACGCGGCAAATTCGTGGCGCCGAGCGAGGTCATGACGATACCGGAGGCGCGGGTCAAATATTTGCTGATACTGAGGCTGGCGCTGGCCAGACGTGACATCACCTATATCGGCTCAGCGAACGCCACGACCCTGCTCACTTTCATCAAGCTCTACCGCGAGAACTACCCGCAGCTGCTGCAAGATCTGCGTCAGGGCACGTTCTTCTTGAGCGACTGCCTGGATGAAGAGGTGCTCGCCGCCGTCAAGAGCCGGCTCATCGCCGAGCCGCGACGCGCCGCCGAATTGTCGGACCTTCACGTGACCCATCGCGAAATTCGAATCGGCGATCTCTGGCCGGAGCTTCGCTTGGTCACGACATGGACCTGCGGCAGCGCCAATCTCGCCGTCAGCGCGCTGCGGCGCGAGCTGCCGCAGCACGCGCGCATTTTGGAACTTGGCTATATATCGAGTGAATTCCGCGGCACCATCACTCTCGGGCGGCGTGCCGGAACAGGTTTTCCGACAGTCGATTCGCACTTCTTCGAGTTTGTCGAACGCGAAACATGGGACCGTGGCCAGCCTGAATTCCTGACCCTCGGGCAGATCCGCAAGGGATTCGACTACTACGTATTCGTCACGACTCCCTCCGGCCTGTATCGCTATTTCATCAATGATCTGGTCAGGGTGCGGGGCTTCCTGCACAAGACGCCGCTGCTGCAATTCGTGCAGAAGGGCAAGGGCGTCACCAGCATCACCGGCGAGAAGCTCTACGAATCCCAGGTACTGACGGCCGTGGGCGCCGTCATGGCCAAGATCGAGCGCAGCACTCGATTCGTCATGATGCTTGCCGACGAAGAGGCGCGTAACTACCGTCTGTACGTCGAACTGGACTCCGGTGCCGCGCTTTCGGAGCAATGCTTTGCGGAGTCGGTCGACAAAAAACTGCGGGAACTGAACGTTGAATATTCGGCGAAGCGCGGCAGCGATCGTTTGGGCGCCCCGAGCGTCGCGTGGCTCAAGCGCGAGACTGCCGACGTATACAAGCAGTTTGCCGTGCAACAGGGTCAGCGCGAAGGACAATTCAAGATGGTGGCGATCGCCTATCGCAAGGGTTTCGCCTTCGATTTGGACGCTTGCGTGGAGGGTCGCTGATCCATGATGGTTGCATCCCTCGAATCCGGGGCGCTGCTGATCCCCTTCAAGCTCGCCTTCAACCATGCCTCCGCCTCGCGCGCGGCGACCCAGACGTTGATGGTCGTGGCGCGAAGCAAGGACGGCATCAATGGCTTCGGTGAAGGGTGCCCTCGCGAGTACGTCACGGCGGAAACGCTCGCCACCACCACTCGATTCATTGCGGCGCATCGCGCCGATTGGCTTGCCGGGTTGTACGACGTTCAGGGCCTCGCCGACTGGGGCAACCGCCATCGCGTTGAGATCGACGCACATCCTGCCGCGTGGACCGCGGTCGAACTTGCCCTCCTCGACCTTTGCGGCCGGGTCCAGGGCCGGCCGGCGGAGGCGCTGCTGGGTCTTGCGCCCTTGACCGGAAGCTTCCGCTATACGGCGGTGCTGGGAGACATGTCGCTGGATCAATTCGAGGCGCAGTTGGCCCGGTATCTGGGCATGGAATTCCGCGAGTTCAAAATCAAGCTCAGCGGCGATCGCGCACGCGATCGCTCCCGGGTACAAGCGCTGAGGCGCGCCGGCGTCGCGCCTGACGCCGTGCGGGCGGATGCCAACAATCTATGGAATGACGCCGACACCGCGATCCGCGATTTGGCCGCCCTCGACTATCCCTTTTTCGCCGTGGAGGAACCGGTGCGGGCCGGCGATTTCAGTGCAATGCGCCGCCTGGCGCTGGCTCTGGATACCAACATCATTCTCGACGAAAGCATGCTGCGAGTCGATCAACTGCACCAACTGGACGGATCCGATGTGCATTGGATCGCGAATGTTCGAGTGTCCAAGATGGGCGGCCTGCTGCGGTCTCTCGAGTTCATCGAGGCGGCGCGCGGGCGTGGCTTGAGCATCATCGTCGGAGCGCACGTCGGCGAGACCAGCTTGCTGACGCGCGCTGCGATGACGGTCGCAATGCAGGCATCCGATCTGCTGTTGGGACAGGAAGGCGCTTTTGGCACTCATCTGCTGTTGAGCGACATCGTCGACCGTCCCGTCATGTTTGGACGAGGCGGCGTACTCCAGGCCGCGGCGTCGGGGATCGGCTCGCTTCCCGGATTGGGGTTATCGGTGGTTCAGCCGCTGCCTTTTTTCGATTCATTTGGGGCGGCCTCGAGGTGACCGCCCATCGAAGGCTCTGCCTTGCGATGGCAGCGGTCGTCGCGCTGTTGGCGATGGGCGGTTGCCAGCTCATCGTCTCGCGCTCGATCTTGCCCAACGAGAATGTTCGCAAAGCCGACTACGCGGTGCGAATCGAACGCGACGTGGCGCTGACCGCATCGGACGGGGTCTTGCTCGTGGCCGACCTCTATAAGCCCGACACCGATGACCCGGCGCCCACGATCTTGCTACGCGTGCCTTTTACCAAGACCTTCAAGAATTCACTCGGGGCGGATGCGGTGGGACGGTTTTGGGCCAGCCACGGCTACATCGTGATGATTCAGGGGACGCGCGGCCGGTTCAAGTCGGGCGGTGTCAACTACCCGCTCGTTCACGAACGCCAGGATGGCATTGACACGCTGCACTGGCTGGCTCAACAGCCCTGGTTCGACGGGCGGCTCGGGATGTGGGGCGGATCCGCATTCGGCTATACGCAATGGGTGCTGGCCGATCGCAGCGACCCCGGTCCCACGGCCTTGATGATCCAAATTGCCAGCACCGATTTTCACGAGATGTTTCACCCCGGCGGCGCATTTTCCCTGGAATCGGCATTGTTCTGGGCGGCGCGCAGCCGCGGCACGCGGGATCGCAATCCTTCCATCGCCGAACTGGAACGCGGCTTCCAAGGATTTCCACTCATTGCCGCGGATGAACGCGGTCCGGGCGCAACTCAATTCTTCAAGGACTGGGCAACGCACACGCAAGCCGACGACTATTGGCACGCCATCGACGGGGAGAATCGCGCGCGCGACTTGAAGGCACCGGTATTGCTGATGGGGGGCTGGTGTGACCCATTCTTGCCGACCCAATTGCGGGATTACGCGACCATCAAACAGCAAGCGGACCCGAGGGTGGCCGCAGAAAGCCGGCTCATCATCGGTCCCTGGTCGCACGCCGAGCCGGTGAAATTCCCCGACGGCTCCACTGCAGGCAGCTATCGTCGGGCGAGCCTCACCCCGAGTCTGCCGTGGTTTGATCATATGCTGCTGCACCGCCCGGTCGACCGCTCGCTCGCGGCGCCGGTGCGGATCTATGTCATGGGCGAAAACGTCTGGCGCGACGAACCCGCATGGCCTCTCGAGCGCGCGCGTTACATCACGTACTACTTGCGCAGCGGCGGGCACGCCAATTCAGTTCGCGGCGACGGCGCTCTGACGCTAGAAACTCCAGGCTCCGGCGAAACCGCAGATTCCTTCACCTATGACCCGCGCGAGCCGGTTCCCACCCGCGGGGGCGCCATGCTGGGTCTGCGGGCGGGAATCTACCTTCAGAATGAGGTCGAACAGCGCAACGATGTGCTGATCTACTCCACCGAGCCGCTTGCACAGGACACGGAAGTCACGGGCCCCATCCGGGTGGTTCTGCAGGTGACCACCAGCGCGCCCAATACCGACTTTACCGCCAAGCTCGTCGATGTTCACCCGGATGGGAAGGCCTATAACGTATCGGATGGCATACTTCGCCGCAGCTACCCAGCGCCCATGCGCGAATCGAGCCCGCAGCAAATCACCATCGACCTCTGGCCCACCAGTATGTTGTTCCGCAGCGGCCACCGCCTGCGGCTCGAGGTCAGCAGCAGCAACTATCCCCGCTATGACCGCAACCCCAATACCGGCAGAGAGACGGCCACGGAAACCTCCCCTCAACCGGCCGCGCAACAATTGATTCACAACTCGACTGCGGCCTCGCTCATCATTCTGCCGCTGATTCCGCGATAGCGAGCCTGCTAGAACGGCAGCGGCCTAAGGTCCGGCTCCACCCAGCCCCGCCGGGCAGTCACTGAGAACAACACCGCTTTGGACCAGTAGGAAAGCAGCCAATCCGAGCGTCCGTACTCGGACCTCAGCAATTCCATGAGCGCCTCGTGCGCCGCCGCCCCGGGCCGCGCCAACAGCCAGGCGCGGGCGGCGCGCAACGAGCCGAGCGTGATGGTTTCGTGATAGCCGCTGCTGTCCGAGTTGGGCACGCCCGTAGCCACGTTGTAAGCGCGGATCAGCCTCGGCATGTCGCGCGCAGCATCTGCCTCAGAACGCCGCAGCAACCAAAAGGCGGCGGCGAAGTGGGCCGCGTGGGTCCACTCGATCTTCGGCAGCGAACAGTCGAGCAAGCCTCGGCCGATGTGTTCGATCTCGGCATCGGATGTGAAATGCGTCATCGCTGTACTCCTTCGACGCGCAGTCCCGGCGAGCACGGCAAACGCCCCGCCGATGGACGGCGGGATTTGTGAGAGTGATTCCGTGGATTTTTTGGACCGTTGGGTCTTTAGTTCCGGAGCGCACGCACAACCACCGCCTCGATGCGGTGTTGTTGTTGAAGCTTGCGTGTCGCCTCCTTGAACATGCAGCGAATCTAACGTTGGCTGCGCGAGAGGTCAAGCCGTGGAACGGTCTGCCGGCCGCCTGACCGCGCAGATTCATCCCCCGGCGCGGGCGCGGAAGGGCTGCGGCATTCGGTTACACTGTAGGACCATCTTGGCGTAGGGCGTTGCTGTGTTTCCCTGGTTGCGATTGATTCGTGTCGGGTTCGGGCTCTTGGGAGCGCCGCGAGTCGATCTACTCGCCACCACCCGGATTACCTTGCGGGTATGGCCAAACGATTTGGACCTCAACTTTCACGTCAACAACGGCCGCTATCTGGCGCTCGCCGATATCGGCAGAATGCATTGGTTTGTGTCGACCGGCGTTCTCGCCATTGCGAGACAGGAGAAGATGTTTCCGGTGGTCGGCGATGCCATCGCCAAATTCCGCCGCGATCTCAAGGTGTTCGAGTCCTTCGAGATTCAAACGCGCTTGATGGGTTGGAACCACAAGTGGGGCTTTCTCGAACATCGCTTCGTGCGCGACAATCGGGTGATCGGTGTGGTTGCGATTCGCGGTATTTTCAACGGACCTAAGGGGCCTCTCGATCCGGGCGCCCTGCTGGCCGGTCTCGCGCACGCAAGTCCGTCGCCGATACTGCCCGCATGGGCCAACAGTTTTCAGCAAGGAAGCGAACTAATGAGCGAAGCATTGCGTGAAGAAGAGCGCGCACAAGGTTTTCGCAGCCGGAACGGGTGACGTTTCAGTTCAGTCGATGGTGCCCCCGGTAGGCCGGCGCAGCGAGAATTTCGTCTCCGGGGTCGATACGAAATAGTCGCCATAGCCCGCGCGGGCAATCGGCCGCATTGCCGCCGTGTCCAGCAAGCCGTCCCGGATGAAACGCTCGTCGATATGGACGCCGACGACTTGGCCGAACACGACGTGTTGTTCTGTCGGGTCACCGTGAATGTCATTGAGCCGCACCGTTTGCAGCCATTGGCATTCCATCGCGCAGGGCGATGCCTTGACCCTCGGTGGCTTGACCAGAATCGAGGGCGCCGGCTCGAGGCCCGCCTGCTTCATTTCGTCGATACCGCGTGGGAACGGTCCCGAAGTCGTATTCATTTGCTGGCGCAGTTCCCAGGTCGCGAGGTTGCAGACGAATTCGCGAGTCTCTTCGATGAATGTGAGTGAATCCTTCCTTCCTTCCGAAGAAAACATGATGATCGGAGGAACGCTCGAGACGCCGTTGAAGAACGAGTAGGGCGCAAGGTTGACTTCTCCGCTGGCACTCATCGATGAGATCCAGCCGATGGGACGCGGCGCCACGATCGCCTTGAATGGATCGTGCGACAGGCCGTGATTTCTCTTGTGTGGTTCGTAGAACATGGGTCTAGTGCGCCAGGTAAGCTGCTTCGGCGGCTTGCAAGACCCGGCAGATGCGCCGCGCCCATTCGAACTGACCTGCCTCTTCGGTGATCAAGTCCTGACGAATTTCAATTTCGACGTGCGGCAAGCCGCGCCCCTCGCCGTGGCGCGGAATGGTGTAGTCGGTTTCGTCGCTGACGAAATAGGGCTGGTTGTCACCCACCACCACACCGGGTTCCCGACGCAGCGCCTCGAGCACGAGACCGGCGAAGCGGCGGTCGCGGTTGTAGAGCACGGCAGCGTGCATCTCGCGGCGAACACCTTTGAAAATGTCCGTCATGCTGTGTTGAGCGACGAGGATGGTGGTCCGCCCCGCCGCCTGTCTCTCATCGAGCAGCGCACTGATGTGGTCATGGTAGGGATCGAAAATCTCGGCGCGTCGGCCCGCGACCTCCTCGGCGCTCAAGCCGATGTTGCCGGGAATCTTGACCGATTCGCCCACCGCCGGGATCGACGTCGCCACTTTGGGATCACGGTTGCAATCAATGACCAGCCGCGAATAGTTTTGAGCCACGAGAGGCGCCTCGAGCGTCATTGACATGCACCGCGCGACGCTCAAGGCTCCAATGTCCCACGCGATGTGCCGCTGCAGCTCGGCGGGCGGCAGGCCTAGATCGCCCAGTCGCCGTGGGATGCGCCGACTGGCATGGTCGACCACGATGACGAAATTGGAACGGCCTTGCCGTCCAAGCTCGATGACCGGGGGCGGTTCATCGGCGCCCAGCAACCTGTAACTGCCGCCGGCAGCTACGGGATCAATGGGCTTCTGCATGGCGACGACAAACCTCAGGCGTCATACCTCAACACTATCACGGACGGTACGGTGCGGCTCACGTTGATCGCCGCGGAAGCCCGCCTTGGACACGACGCGCGAGCCTGCGCCTTGCGGGAATCGGCGATTGATCATCGGAGCTAAACGAAACCTAGAGCGCAAGCATCAGCCTAATCCCCGCCTCTACATCACGCAGTGATTCAGCAGGCAGACGACCCACCTTCTCGGTCAGCCTCCCCTTATCCAGCGTAAACAGCTGTGACACGTTGACGACCGATTCCTGTGGCAGGCCGCTGGCGCGGCGAGTCACGCGAACGTTGCCGGGGGCGTAAATGGCTACCTCGAAGCGGACGTTCGCGCTCGCTGAGCCACTGACAGGTCGATCAGCCCGGCGGCCCTTCGCTGTCAATTCAACGCGACGATCGCTTCGAGCGACAGCCCGCTGAGCGCGAA
>DATLVV010000222.1:0-3695 GCA_035577165.1 Steroidobacteraceae bacterium
GCATTCGCTTTTTCCAGTTGTGCGATGTAGGACTCGGCGATCCGCTTCTGCTCATCGTCGCCGTAGAAGACGGCAGAGCGATATTGGCTGCCGACGTCCGGGCCCTGCCTGTTCAATTGAGTGGGATCGTGTACCACCGAAAATGCGATTTGTAATAATTGCCCGTATGACACTTGCGCGGGGTCAAAGACAATCTTGACGGATTCCGCGTGCCCGGTGCCGCCGGAACTGACGGTTTCGTATTGCGCGCTTGCCCGATCGCCGCCGGCATACCCGGCGATGACTTTCTGCACGCCGCGAACATGTTCAAAGACACCCTGCACCCCCCAGAAGCAGCCGCCCGCAAGCACTGCGGTTTGAGGCGGCCCCGCGGCCTTCGGATTATCCACCGCCGGAGGCGCAATGATCACCGGCGCCTCTGCGCCCAGCAGCGGCGACCGCAGCAGAACGGCGCCCATCATTGCAAGCGCGAGGGCTGCGGCAAACCATGCGGGGGTCGGCAATTTCACGAATGACATAGATGCTCCATTGACAAAGGATGGTGCGTCAGCCGCGGGCGGCGAAATGCAACGCAACCGAATTCATGCAATAGCGCAGACCGGTGGGTCGCGGTCCGTCGTCGAACACATGGCCCAAATGCGCATCGCAGCGGCGGCATGAAATGGCGTCGCGCTGCATGCCGAGGGTCCGGTCGGCGCTCTTGACGACATTCGACGAGGATATCGGCTGCCAGAAGCTCGGCCACCCGGTGCCGGAGTCGAACTTCGTCTTCGAATCGTACAGCGGCGTATCGCAACACACGCAGTGATAAATACCGTCCGCATGATTGTGATCGTATTCGCCTGAAAAAGCAGGCTCGGTCCCGGCCTGGCGCGCCACGTTGTACGCCGCCGCCGACAGTTGCGCCCGCCATTCCGCGTCGCTCTTGACGATCTTCGCAACGCGGACTATCCCCTGGGACTTGCCGGCCGCGGAGAAATTCTCGATCGACACTTCGTTGCTCGCTGCGGGCCCCGACAGGGTGGCCGTCCATGGCCCGGAGAGAAGGACTGCCGCCGTGCCCCCCAGCCTGGCGAGAAATTCGCGCCGGCTGCCTGCGTCGCGGGTCAACCGCGCACCGCCGTTGAATATCATGGTCCACCTCATCCGAAGGTAAAAGAATACGCCTGAACGCCGTCGTCGAGAAATTCGATGGAAAACATATGCTCGCGCACATCGCCGGCCTGGCGAATCAATTGATACAGACGCTGTTCCCGGATCACCCCCTGGCCTTCGGCATCGGTGTCCGCGCCGTGATTTGCGGCCGGCGCCGCGCCGTCCAACATCACGCGATACCGCACCGGCTTGCCGCCGCTGGCCGGGCCCACGACGAGATGCAAATCGCGCGCATAAAACCGAAACACGATTTTCCCCGGCGTGGCGTCCAACACCGCCTTCTCGGGATCCACCGACCACGATCCCGCCAAGGCCCAATGATTCAGGGCGAGCGACTCGGGAGCGGAGTACAGTTTGGGCCGGTCCTGTGCCAGGCCGCCGATCGAGGCGAAATTCTCGGCGCGCTGATAGCCGACGTAGGTCTCGGGCGACTGGTCGTGTGCCTCGTCGGGCGCCGCCTGCACGGCCATGACTCCGGCAGTATCGATGCCCGCGGGCGGTAGATCGACATTGCCCGCCTCGATCAGCAGCCGGCGGAGCGTTTGCTCGGATTCATCGTACTTGCCCTCACCGAAGTGATGAGCACGGATGCGTCCCTGCGAATCGACGAAATAATGCGCCGGCCAGTACTGATTGTTGAACCCCTGCCAAATCGCGTAGTTGTTGTCGAGCGCCACCGGATAGGCGATGTGCAGTTCGGCGACCGCCCGGCGTACGTTGCCGGGATCTTTCTCGAAGGCGAACTCCGGCGCGTGAACCCCGAGGACGACCAGCCCATGATCTTTGTATTTCTCGTACCACCCGGCGACATAGGGCAGCGCGCGCAGGCAATTGATGCACGAATACGTCCAGAAATCGACCACCACCACCTTGCCGCGAAGGCTTTCCACGCTCAACGGCGCTGAATTGAGCCAGGCGGTGGCGCCGTTCAACGGCGGCATATCTCCCTCGATGGGCAGCCCTTCGGGCTTCGAGTCGCCCTTCATCATCATGCGGGGATCCGACATCGAATTGCTCATGGCCGTGTCTTTGGGTGAGGGGGTTGGTTTGATTCCGTCGATCAACGATTGTTCCAGCCGGTTGGTCCCGGCCAGTGACCAGCGCGTGAGGATGCTGCTGTCCCAGCCGAAGGCGATGGCAATCACCGCAAGCAATACAGCGGCGCCCAGCCCCCGCCTCAGCCATTCGCCCGCACCCAGCGATTTCTTCAGGGTTGCGAATACCCGGCCGCCGGCGAGGATGGCGACCGCCAGTGAGGTTGCTGCACCGGCGGCATAGGAGAACAGAAGCAACGTGGTGCGGGCATTCGGCCCCGAAATGGCAGCACCCGTCAGCACCAAGCCAAGAATCGGACCCGCGCAAGGGGCCCACAACAGACCGGTGGCGACGCCGAGCAGCAGCGAATGAAAGAATCCGAGATTGGCCGTGCCGTCCGACGTGGATCGAAGCAGACGATTGCCAACGGCCACGAAGGGGCGCGACAACCCGTCGGCCAGGCGCCGCGACAACAGCGTCGCGGCAAAGGCGCCGAGCAACACCAGCGCTGCCGCACGTCCATATTGATTCAACCGAACCGCCCACGCCCCGCCCACGGCGGCCAGTGTGGCGATTCCGGCGAACGTAACCGCCATTCCCGCCAGCAGCGGCAGCCCGTTGGTCAGAAACCTCTGTTCGGAACGCGCGAACACAAAGGGCAGCACCGGGAGAATGCACGGACTCAATATGGTCAGTACCCCGCCCAGAAACACCAGTAACACGACAGTCATTTGTTGTACGCTCCACCCATAAGACCGGCGCTCCATCCCAAAAATTGCAGCGGATCCGCCCTATGTTCGACCGTATATTACGACTTGACCGCCCCCATGATGGCGACTGAGGCCTTCATTACCTGCGCAGTGACCGGATCGGCGGACTCCGTGCGCAAGAATCCGAATGTGCCTGTGACCCCGGTTGAGATCGCTGCTTCCGCCCTGGAGGCGCATGCCGCCGGCGCTGCCATCGTTCACATTCATGTGCGCGATCCCCACTCCGGCCTGGCAAGCCGCGATCCTGCGCTTTTTCGCGAGGTCGTGGAAAAAATCCGCAGCCGCAATCGCGACGTGATCCTGAATCTGACCGGGGGCATGGGCGGCGATCTTTTGATCGGCCCGCCGCACGACCCTCTCACATTCGGCAGCGGCACCGATTTCGTCGGACCGCAGGAACGGATGGCGCACATACTGGAGTTGCGGCCTGAAATCGGCAGCCTCGATTGCGGTTCGCTCAATTTCGACGAGTTGCTGTACGGCACCACCCCAGGGTATCTGCGCATCATGGCGCGCGCGTACCAACAAATGAAAGTACGCCCCGAATTGGAAGTGTTCGAACTGGGCCATATCGAACTCGCCAAACAACTGATGGCGGAAGGGCTGATCGATCAACCCGCCCTGTTTCAGCTGTGCCTCGGCATCAAGTACGGTGCACCGGCCTCATCCGAGGCGATGCACGCCATGCGCGATGCGCTGCCGCCGGGGGCGCGCTGGTCGGCCTTCGGTTTGGGA
>DATLVV010000223.1:0-13899 GCA_035577165.1 Steroidobacteraceae bacterium
GTCTTCCACGATCAACGAATACCAGGTGGATCGGGGAGTCGTCAGCGGGAAGTCGACATGGACTTGATGCGGTGCAGCATGAAGCAACTCGGTCTTGATCACCACCCCGCCTCCGATCAATTGAGCCTGCTTGAGTCCCGCCACCGATTCCAAGTCAAAACCCAGAGCAAAATTGCCGCCGGGCTTCACCGTCAACGTGTCGCCCGGCATCACCGAGGGGAACACCAACGGCCCGGACGTTACATAGCCGTGGCCTTCCTTAAGGGCCTGCGCAAACGCCTTGGCGGTCACCGCACCGTCAATATGCGCAAAAGTGCGCACGGCACCGGACTCGTCGTGCCACACATCATGGGTATCGGTGCCTGCGGCCAGGTAGTAACGATGTCCGGCATTCCAGAAATCCCACAGAGCTTGCAGCACTTTGGCATCGTCCGCAGGCGCTTCGGCGTTGATCTCGATGAGATCGAACCCTGGGTTGAACCCGCCGGGTGCCACGCCGGCGCTGACGCTTGTGAAATAACCATACGCAATGAACGGATGGTTCACCTGCATGACGATCGCGCCCTGGCGCCGCCCTTCCTGGAGAATCTCGTCAATGGTGGCGGTGGCCGTGTCGATCGCCAATTTTTGATTCAGCAACAATGGGTACGCGTTGAAGTGGCCCCAGGACGCCGACAGCTCGATGCCCGGAATGAACGCCATTCCGCGCTGTGCGGCGATGGCCTGCAGAACACCATGATTCACCGTGGAATCGTGATCGCTGACGAACAGCAGATTGAGGCCTGCCGCCAATTGCGAGCGCGCCAGATCCGCGGGCGGTGTCACTGCCTCGGCCTGGTCGGCGTGATGATGCAGGTCCGCTGAATACCAGTGACGCGACGGCGGATCGAATAACGTCGTCACTGCAACAGCCGCCGCTTGCGCCTTTCCGGGACTGACGGTCAGCGCCACTTGCTGCTTCTGCGTCAAGAAATCACCGCCGGCCGAAACGGTGAGTAGATACTTGCCCGGCGCGATCGGCGCGTCGAGTTGTCCTTTGCGGTCGAGTTCCGTGAAAAAAGTCGACCGGCCCAGAAACTCCACCAGCGGCTTCTGACCTTCTGCAATGTAGATGCGCGCGTCCAAAGGCTTGCCGTTGGCGGCGTCGGTGACCGAGACCTTAAGATGCCCCGGGACTTGCAGCTCGCGGAAATCGCGAACCTCGGCGCCGCCCGCAGCGATCCGCACGGCCACGCGATTGCTCTGCGAATAGGTCTTGGCGGTGGCGTATAGATCGTAGTCGCCGGCCGGAAGGCTGACTTGGTACCCGCCATGCCTGCCCATGACCCACCCAAATGGTTTGCCCTGCTTCTCGACCACGACCACCGGCGCCTCAACGGATTTATCGTCGCCGCCCGTCACGGTTCCGCGGACCACCCCCGACGCCAGGCCTTTGCGCGCGATCTCGGCCGCGATCACCGGCTTCAGATCCCCGCTCGAGCCAACCTGCAACCAGGCGGCGAATACCCGGCTTTCGCCGGGTGCGAGCGAATGCAATTGGTACAGATCCAGCGAACCATGCGAGATATGGTCGGCGTAGGGCGCATGCAGCGCGATGCTCCAGGTTTCATCGTAGGCGACCACTCGATCGCTGAGCGCGCCCTCGGCCTTGCCCTGCACGACTCCCCGCATTCCGGGAAGCCCAAAGAAATAGCCTCCCTTCGGCCACAGGGTCAGACCCGACAGCAGGCCCGGCAGCACGGTGTTGCCGTCGTTGTGCATGGTTGTTTGAATCTGGACGGAGTCTGCGTTTGATTCGAGCGTGTAAATCGTCGTGATGGTCGCCTTGCCCCAATCGCGCACGGTTCGCACAACGGCTCGCTGCGGGCCGCTCTCGAGCACATCGATGTGTTGAAAGGTGTTGGGCCAGGCCGACCAGTTGTCCGGAATAAAATCTGCGAATACCACGCAATCGCGGCCGATCCTCCCCTCCGTCACCGGCGCCACGTCGATGATCGCGCCGCGCGGAACTCCATACGGAACGGGCGAGCCCACCGCCAGCGCGAAGGCCAGTTTCTCGTTGATGACCGTGATGTCGCCCGCCGATTTGGCCTCGCCGCCCTGGATCGGCGTCGGTCCCGTCGCCACTCGAACGGCCGCGGCCGCGAGCGTCGGCAGCGTTGCGAGAAGGAAAAACAGCGGCAGCGACTTCAAGTCCGCACGACGCTGCGGTACAAGCTCAAAAATTCATCGGCTGCCTTGTGCACGTTGCGGCGCCAATCGTCCGCCGCCGTGTGATCGGCCCCGTCGCTCACATACTTCGCGCAAGCGAACGGCGCCTTCTCCTGCCAGCAAACCTTGGCGAGCGCATAGGCCTCCATATCGACGACCGCGCACTCCATGCCGACGGCCCCGGTCGCAAACGAATCACCGCTGCCGCAAACCGCCGTGGGCAGGTGGGCGAATAGCGGATCGAAGCGCAGACAGGCTGGCGCCTCGTCGAATGGGGTCACGCCCAATTCGAATCCCAGACCGCCGACGTCCATATCGCGTTGCACGAACTCGTGCGACTCCACCAGTGTTCCGGTTCGGTATTGGCGGCTGCCCACCGAGCCGAAGTTCAATACCCGGGGCATCGGGAGGCCCTGCTGACCATAGCGGCACAATTCGCGAGTGAGGGCGATGGCTGCATTGACCTTGCCGACGCCGCAGTACAAGACCGGCACCTGCGCGGCCTCGAAGACGCCGGCGGATTCCGAACGCAGGGCAAACACCACCAGTGTGCTCGGCAATTCAACCATGTTGCCGCACTAGTAATTGAGGACTGTGCGTAGACGCAGAGTCCGCCAGGAAAAGTCTTTGACGATATTCAGGTCGATCAACACCGCCAGCGCGCCCAGCTGATAGCCCGCGCGCTCGCACAGATCGGCAGCCGCCGTCATGGTGCCGCCGGTTGCGAGCACGTCGTCAATCAACATCACCCGGCCGCGGCCGCGCTGCATCTCCAATACCCCGGATCCGTACTCGAGCGCATAAGCCACATCCACCACCGGCGGAGGCAGCTTGCCCTGCTTGCGCACCAGCACAAAGCCTTTTCCCCGGCGTATCGCCAGCGCCGCGCCCAGAATGAAGCCGCGCGATTCAATCCCCGCCAGCGCGTCGATGCCGCTCCATTCCTCGTCCGTAAGCAGCGCGTCCATTGCCAGCACCGTGGCGGCGAAGTGGTCGCGCAACAGCGGTGAGATGTCGCGAAATAGAATCCCCGGTCGCGGGAAATCAGCGACATCGCTGATCGCTTGTTTCAAATCGAACATGGTCGGCACCTCCGCAAGGCACGGCAGTTTAGCCCGCGCGGCAGTCCGCTGGCATAGACTATGCGGCGGCCGGCACGTTACCCGTAAGCGGCTGATTCTAAAGAGGAGCCTGATCCATGTGGAAATTATCATTGCCGTGGTGGGAGTTCATCGCGCGCGCCGTGGTCGTTTACATATTTCTATTGGTCATTCTGCGGATAACCGGCAAGCGTCAGGTCGGACAGCTGGCGCCCTTCGATCTGGTGCTGCTGCTGGTGCTGAGCAATGCCCTGCAGAATTCCATGAACGGCGGCGACAACACCGTTACCGGCGGGCTAATCTCCGCGGTCACGCTGATCGGCCTTAACTGGCTATTGGGCTATGCCACGTTCCGCAGCAAGAAAATCGGCCGTTTTGTCGAAGGTCGGCCGCAGGTCATCGTGCACAATGGCCATGTTTACCGCGACATCATGCAGAACGAACGGCTCACCCAGGACGAGCTCGATGCCGCCATTCGCCTCGCCGGCTGTGCCTCGATTCACGACGTGCATTTCGCCATTCTGGAAAATAACGGTCAAATCAGTGTGCGCGCGCACCGTTAGATGAGGCCGAAGGCACCCACGACGATGCTATCCTTGCGCGCTTGCGCAAGGCGGCGAATTTCAGGGTGACAAGCTCCGCATGATTCTGGTCATTGACGTCGGTAACACGCGCCTGAAGTGGGCCTGGCTCACCAGCACCGGCCTGTCCGACCAGCAGGCTGTCGTGCATCGCGACTCGAAGCCCGGCATTTGGACCACTGCCCTGTTTGAGTCCGGGCAAAAGCCGCAGCGCGTGCTGGTCTCCAATGTCGCGGGTCCGGTGATGGCTAAAACCCTGACCCGTCTGACGAAGAAAGTATTTCGCGTCAACATCGAGTTCGTGACTGCTGCGCAGGAGTTTCAAGGCCTGACCAATGGTTATCTCGATCCGTCATTGCTGGGGGCCGACCGTTGGCTGGCGTTGATCGGAGCCTGGACCAAGGTGCGTTCGGCAGTCTGCGTGGTGGATGCCGGCACCGCCGTCAAGGTCGACAGTGTGGATGCCAGCGGACAACATCTCGGCGGACTGATCGTGCCCGGCATCCACATGATGCGCGAGGCGTTGATGAACGAGACCAGCGACATCGCCAAGGCCGCCATGCACAGTACTCCCTCCTTGGCCGGAATCCTGGCCAATAACACCATCGGCGCCGTGTCCCGAGGGGCGGTTTTTGCCTTGGCCGGCATGGCAGATCGTGCGGCCGAAGTGATCGAGCAGAGTACCGGTACCAAGCCCAAATTATTCATCACCGGCGGCGATGCCGGCATGATCACCGGCACCATGCGTTCCCAGGGCGAGATAGTGCCGGATCTGGTGCTGCAGGGATTGGCCGTTATCGCCGCGCAACCGCGCTAGGCAACTCTTGTATCAGCCGCTCCGGGTTCATCACCCGCGTTGATCATTCATCGGTCTCGCGCCGCCCGCGCGCGGCGCGGCGCTCTTGTGTAACGTTGCCGCGCTTCAGTCCCGTAAGCTCGTACTGGCGGCGCGGTTGCCCGCGCCGATCGTCATAATGCTTATAGGCGCACGGACAAGAATCCGGAGTCGTGCATTCGCGCAGCGGCAGACGGGGCGCCTTCGCCGACAAGAAGCGCGTCGCACGCAGCGCGCGTGCGGCTTCGCAGCTGGTACTCTTCGTGGCGATCGCGACCGCATGCCAAGGGCTTTTCTTGGTTCCGCTGGATTTCATCCCTGTGCTCCCTGCGCTCTTTGGCGAGCTTCAACCTCGAGTATAGGCGCGACACGGCGGGGTGAAAACCGGCCCGGCCGTTATTGCCCGCATCATGCGGTCCTGTTCAGCAGCGATCGGGCCGACAGCGCCATGACCTTCGCCGCATTGACCATGTCCTCGATCACCACATATTCATTGGGCTGGTGAGCCAGATCGAGAATTCCCGGACCGTAGGCGATGCAGTCCCGCAGCTTTCCGACCCGATCGATGTGCTTCTGGTCATAGGTTCCCGGCGAGCAAATGAACTCGGGGCTGCGTCCGATCACGCGGCGCACGGCTTCGGCGGTACTGCGCGCCGCGGGACCGTTGCGGTCCGCCATGGTGGGCAGTACCTCGAAAACGTCCCGCAGGGTGTAGCGGAAACCCGGCCGGTCCCTGACGAGCTGCTCCAGCAACTCGCGCACCTCTTGCTTGACGTCGACCATGTTCTCTTCGATGAGCAGCCGCCGGTCGATGACCATGCGGCAGGAATCGGGCACCGTCGGCGCGGGGTATCCCGGCGTTTCCGCCTGCCCGCCATGCACGGAATTGATGTTCAGGGTCGAATGGCGCGCGCCCGACGGCACCACCGGCATATCGGTGCGTCGCGCCGCCAGTCTCGGATATAAATCGCGCTCGAACCGGTCGACGACGGCGTGCATGTGGCGGATCGCACAATCGCCGAGAAATGGCATCGAGCCATGCGCCATCCGACCGTGCGTTTCTATCTCGGCCCACCACACGCCGCGATGCCCGATGCAAACACGGTCGACATTGAGCGGCTCCGGAATGATGACGTGATCGACGCGCGGCGGCGAGAACCAGCCGCGTTGCGCCAAGTAGTGCACGCCGCCGTAACCGCCCGATTCTTCATCGACCGTACCTGAGATCTCGAGAGTGCCCGGCAATTTCGCGGTGCAATCGATCAATGCTTCCACTGCGATGATGGAGGCCGCAAGCCCGCCCTTCATGTCGCATGCGCCGCGGCCGTAGACCCTGCCGTCTTTCACGTCCGCGGCGAAGGGGTCAAGGGTCCAACCGCCGCCGCTTTGCACCACGTCGATATGGCTGTTGAAGTGCACGCACGGCCCGGGAGCGGCGCCCTCGCGCCGCGCGATGACATTGATGCGCGGATAGCGTTCGCTGTCGCCCGGAGTGCCGGCGGCATGCACGTAGTCGACGTCGAATCCTCGCGTCCGCAGCCGATCGCCGATGAATTGCGCGCAAGGGCGGTACGCCTCGCCCGGCGGATTGACCGTCGGAAAGCGAATCAGCGCGCGGACCAATTCGACGAGTTCGGCGCGCCGTTCCTCGATGGCTTTGAATAAGACTTCGATTGGATCGCTGGACATGTATTCCCGCAGGGTGGAACCCGGATCCTGTTGCAGGGCTCCATGATACCGGAGAGACCTTGTAGAAATTACACGGGAGAATTGCCGCCCGCTGTCTCTCCTGCGATCAATGCAGGTACACTCAGCACTCGGCGAGCACAGAGGTTATGGTGTCGCGCACATCCGGGTTGGTCTTCTTCGTTCTCCTGCAGACGGCCGCCGTCGCGGCGAGCGCAGCCGAAAATGCGCCGCTTCCCGCACCGGACTACAGGGTGTCGAGAAGTTGGCCTTTGGGCGGGAGCGGCGGTTGGGACTACCTGGCGCTGGAAGCGAGCGGCGCGCGCCTGTTCATCAGCCGTGGCGACCGTGTCGACGTCGTCGAGACGGTCAGCGGCAAACCGGTCGGAAGCATCGCACATACTCCGGGAGTGCACGGCATCGCATTCGCCCCGGCATTGTCGCGGGGCTTCACCAGCAATGGCCACAGCGACACCGTCACGGTATTTGAACTCGACTCGCTGCGGCTGATTCAAGAAGTGCCCGTTTCGGGCAAGAAACCGGATGCCATACTGTACGAGCCGCGGCACAACCGCCTCATCACCGCCAACGGCGGGTCGGCCAATCTTTCGGTGCTCGATGCGGGCACACTGCAGGTTGTGGCCACCGTTCCGCTCGCCGGTCCGCCGGAATTCATGGCCACCGATGCTGCCGGCATGGTGTATGTCAATATCGAGACGGACGCCGGCAAACTCGCCGTGGTCGACGCCAAGTCGCTGACCGTCAAGGCGACCTGGCCGCTGCCGGGTTGCCAGAATCCCACGGGCCTCGCGCTGGACGCCGGTCATCATCGCCTGTTCTCGGTGTGCGCAAACCAAGTCATGGCGGTGACGGACTCTGTATCGGGCCGACAGGTGGCCCGAATCGTCATCGGTAGCGGCCCGGATGCCGCGGTGTTCGACTCCGACCTCGCCCTGGTTTTCAGCTCGAATGGACAGGACGGCACGCTGACCGTGATCCAGGAGGAGTCGCCGGATGAATATCGCGTCGTGGCGACGGTGACGACCGAGGTCAGCGCGCGCACCATGGCGCTCGACCCGGCTACGCACCGGATCTTTCTGGCGGCCGCAAAACTGGGTCCCGCGCCGCCGGCCACCGAGGAGCAGCCGCATCCGCGTCCCAGCATCGAGCCCGGCAGCTTCACCATCCTGGTCGCGCAACCCAAATAGCCGGCGCTCGTGAGCGAAGCGATGCAAGTGGTGTGCGGACATTGCGACTCGGTGGTCCGCCTGCCGGGCGATCGATTGAAAGATGCTCCGCGCTGCCCCAAGTGCCACTTTCCCTTGTTCGAGGGAAAACCGATCGCATTGACCGAGGCTAATTTCGACCGGCATTTGAGCCGGGGAGATCTCCCGCTGGTGGTGGATTTTTGGGCGCCATGGTGCGGCCCGTGCATTGCCATGGCGCCGTACTACGAAAAGACGGCATCACGGCTCGAGCCTGCATTCCGCTTTGCCAAATTGAATACCCAGGATGAGCCGGAGCCGGCGGCGCGATTCAATATCCGCAGTATTCCCACGTTGATGGTCTTTCGTGCGGGCCGGGAAATCGCCCGCAAGTCCGGGGCCATGGACACGGACGGGCTGACCCGCTGGTTGAGTTCGGTCTAGTGTGCGTCTTTGCGGAAAACCAGCACGAACCGATCAGTCTTGCCCACCGCGGGACCCTTGTAGCTGATTTGATCGCGTGCATCGTCCGGCCTGCGCAATAGGTCGCTCTTGGCTGCGACCTTCAATCCGCGCGATTCGAAATCCTTGACCGCATAGCTCTCATCGATGCGATGCAGGCTGGAAGCCACCGTGGTGCCGCTTCCCGGCTTTGCCGAATGGTCCACCAGCAGCAGCACTCCACCCGGCTTGAGCGCACGCACGAGCTGATCCAGAACGCCGCTGGTATCGATTTTTGGCCACTCGTTGGTCGTATCGAGCCAGTACAAATCGTGATAGACCTTGATCAATAAGACCGCGTCGACGCTCCCCGGCGCGAGGTTCATATGATTGAGATCGAGCGTCTGGTGCTCGACGTTGGCCAGGCGATCCGACTTCAAGCGCTCCTGCAGCGGACCCTCGCTCCAATGGTCGAAAGCCGCGTTGTTGATCATGAGCACCTTGCCCTTCGGCCCCACGACATAGCTTGCCAGCTCGCTGTAGTAGCCGTCGCCGGCGAGCACATCAGCGACGCGCATCCCGGCCTTGATGCCGGCAAGACGCAGAATGTCGGCCGGGTGGTCCAATGCGTCGCGCTTCAGATCCGCGGCGCTGCGTCCGGCGTGCGCAACGGCCGCATCGTACGCATCGGCCGCGGCGGCCCGGCCAACGCCAAAGAGGCACAGCGCGCAGAGTGCCGCTGCGATTTGCCAGGACGGATTTAGGATGCTATTGCGCGTCATTGCAGTTCTCCCATGCTTCATTTCTTCAGCATCAGCAACGCGATCAAGGTAACCAGGCCGGTCGCAGACAGATAATACCCGACAAAACCCACGCCGTAATGCGATGCCAGCAAGGTGGCCATCGGCGGCGCCAGCGAGGCGCCGAGTATTCCGGCAAGATTGAACGACAACGATGTGCCCGTGTAGCGCACGGCGGTGGGAAACAGGCCGGCAAGAGCACTGCCCAGCGGACCGTATGCGAGACCGCTCAGGCCAAATCCCAGTGCCAGGAACACGAAGACTCCGGGCGCGCCATGGCCGCCGAACAGCGGCCGGAATGCGAATCCGAATAGGATGGTCAGGAGCGTTGCCGTCAGCAGCACGACGCGTTCGCCGCGGCGATCGGCGATGATGGCCGAAAACGGAATGGTCAAACCGAAGAAACATACGCCGGCCAGCTGCAGCACCAAGAACTGTTGCCGGTCGAATCCGAGCACGCCGATCGCCCAGCCCGAGGCGAACACCGTCGTCAAATAGAACACGGTGTAGATCGTGGTCGCGCTCAGAGTGCCCAACACCAGCTGCCGAGGATACTTCGCCAGCACCACCAGGAAGGGTATGCGCACTCGCTCGCCCTGCGCGACGCTGTGCCTGAAGGCGGGGGTCTCGACCAGCTGCAGCCGCACGTACAGCCCCACCAGCACCAGCACGGCGCTGGCGAGAAAAGGCACACGCCATCCCCAGCTGAAGAGCTCAGCGTCGGTGAGATTGTTGCTCATCAGTAGAAAAACGCCGGTGGCGCAAAAAAATCCGATGGGCGCGCCAAGCTGCGGAAAGCTCCCGTACCATGCGCGCTTGCCGGCAGGCGCATTTTCAGTCGCGAGCAGCACGGCGCCCCCCCATTCGCCGCCCAGTCCCACTCCCTGCCCCAATCGGCAAAGTGCCAGCAGGCCCGCCGCCGGCACTCCGATGGACGCGTAGGTCGGCAACAGACCGATGCACACCGTTGAAACGCCCATGGTCAACAATGCCGTGACCAGGGTCGCCTTGCGGCCGACGCGATCGCCGAAGTGCCCGAACAGGGCCGATCCAACCGGGCGCGCGAAAAAAGCCAGGCCGAAGGTGGCGAACGACTGCAGCAGCGCCGTGGTGGAATCGCCTTTGGGGAAAAACAAGCGGGGAAACACCAGGGCGGCGGCGGTAGCGTATATATAGAAGTCGAAGAACTCGATGGTCGTACCGACTAGACTCGCCAGCAGGATACGGCGCGTTCGCATGCGGCGCATGTTACAGCATGCAATTGGAGGCTCCGATGCACATCAGGCCGCATGCATTCCGGGTTCGCGAGGGCGCCCAGGTCGACTTGAAGAAGTGGCCGACGCGCGTCGCTCCCGCCTATGGAACGAATGAGGAGTACCAGGGCCTCCTGCGCAAGCACGTCAAGGCGCTCAGTGCGCAGCAGGAGCTGCTGTACGCCTCGGACCGTTACGCCATTCTGTTGATCTTTCAAGCCATGGACGCGGCAGGAAAGGATGGTGCCATCGCTCACGTCATGTCCGGCGTCAATCCGCAAGGCTGCCAGGTGTTCAGCTTCAAGCATCCGAGCGCCGAGGAACTGAAGCATGATTTTCTCTGGCGGACCACGCGCGACCTGCCCGAGCGTGGACGGATCGGAATCTTCAACCGCTCCTACTACGAGGAAGTCTTGATCGCCCGGGTGCATCCGGAAATCCTGCGCGGCGAAGGCCTGCCCGATGCAGGGGCGGACCTGCGGAAGATCTGGCATGCCCGATATCGCTCCATCCTGGATCTGGAAACCCATTTGAGCCGCAACGGCACCCGGATCATCAAGTTCTTCCTGCATCTTTCCAAGGAAGAGCAGCGCAAGCGGTTCATCGACCGCATCGACAAACCGGAAAAGAACTGGAAATTCAGCGTGGCGGACATCGAGGAGCGAAAATTCTGGAAGGACTACATGCGGGTGTATGGGAAGTGCCTGAGCGCAACCAGCACCAAGCATGCACCCTGGTATGTGATTCCGGCCGACGACAAGCTGAACGCGCGCCTGATCGTGTCGCGAATCCTGGTCGACACCATGGAGGGGCTGGATTTGAGTTTTCCGAAGACCACCGCGGCGCGCCGGCGGGAACTATCCTTGCTGCGCAAGAAACTGGCGAGGTAAAAGCCTCGCCGAGCTCATTCCAGAGCCGGCGGACCTGCCAGCGTGGTCAAGGCGGCGGTGACCGTCAGGATCAATGCTCCGAACAGCAATTCGAAACGGATGGATGTGCGCAAACTTCGCACCGCGCCGGCGTCGCCGTGCAGCAGGCGTGGCGTCAAACGCAGTTTGTTGAAAGCCGCGAGACACAACAAACCCGCAACAAGCGCGAGCTTCAGGGCGGCGAAGCGGCCGTAGTCGCTGCCCGGCAGGTCGCCGAATCCGCCGAGCAGCAACCACAAAAGCGTTGCGCCCGCAGCGACCATCCCGATGACGACGAAGACAGCCACCGCACCGAAACGTGCCGACGCCGCGCCGATCCTGGCGAGATCGCCATCGCGCGCGACCAATCCCAGGGGTGCCAGCGCGCCCAGCCAGAAAGCGACCGCCAGGAGGTGCAGGCCGAGCAGCAGAACGGGATACTCATTCGGACCGAGCGAATGCGCATGCCCGGTCCACGCAAACGATGTTGCAGCCATCGCGGCGCCCAACAATGCCCACGCAGGCGGCCGCTGCGGCCGCACACCGATCGCGGCAAGCACAATGCCGATTGCGCGAATCGCGTTGGCGCGGCCCGCGCCCGCCTGCAGAACCATGCCGATCAGCGAGCTGTCGCGCATTCCCGCGGCGCCGCCGCTCATCGATGCGGCGGTCAGCATGATGTGCGCGGCTCCGGCAGCCACTGCGAGCACGGCCAAGCCGCGCACCATGCGCCGTACCGTCAGGCGCGGCGCGTCCGCAATGAAAGCGGCATTGTAGCGGAGAAAAAAAACCGCGCCGGCGGCGCCGAAGGTCGCGGCATAGGTCACGGTCTTGACCGCAACTGCCGCCGAATCCCAGGGACTCGGGAACACCTCGGCTCAGGAAGACGCGGACGGCCGCGCCGATGTCAGGATCGAAAATGAAAATGTTCCCTGGGTCACATGGCCGTCATCGACCGAGAGCGCGCTCCATCGCACCTGGTAGCTGCCGGGCGCGAGCGCCGGCAAGGTCACGGTGACCTGCGCCGCCGCCGGCGCGTTGCGGTCGATGGTGACCGGGATGTCCTTGCCATCGATGCTCAGCGTCAGAACCGCGAGCCTGACTGTCTCGTTGAACGTCAGGGTCAGCGATTTCGGCGCCGCCTGCAGCTGCGCGCCCGCGGCCGGGAGCGAGCCACGCAATTTCGCGTGCCCGAAGGCCGGTGCGGTCACAATCAAACCGGCGACGACGGCGGTTAACCAGCGCATGATCATGCTGTAGCGTAACGCGCGGTTGATTTGCCCGCCAGAGCGCAGCTGTCGTACGCTGCCGCAATGAGGTATCAGCCCGCAGCCACACTTTCTTGGTAATCGAGCCAGGCAGCCGATTCGGGCGTTGTCTTGGCGTGCTGGTTTCATTCGCTGCCACCTCGCTGACGGCTTCGGCAGGGGACGACACAGGCTACATGTCGATGTCCATGCCGGGCGCGTTGGGTTCCTACTCGATATCGCGCGAGGCGTCCGGGACCTCCTGGCAACCGGACAGCTCGCCGCATGGCGGCGTGCATGCGATGGCCGGCGATTGGATGCTGATGGGTCACGCAGTGCTCAATGGCGTCTATGATTGGCAGCAGGGTCCGCGCGGCGATACCGATGTGTTTTTATCCGGAATGCTCATGGGCATGGCCGCGCGGCATTTCGGCGACGGTGACGCACTGCAATTCCGGGCCATGTTGAGTCCCGAACCCTTGATGGGCAAATCCGGTTACGCGCTGCTGCTGGCGACGGGTGAAACGGCCAACGGCACGACCCCTCTGGTCGACCGACAGCATCCACACGATCTGTTCATGGAATTGTCCGCCACCTACTCGCACGCCTTGACCTCGCATGACAGCGTCTTTCTATATGCCGGTCTGCCCGGAGAGCCCGCTTTTGGGCCGCCGGCATTCATGCATCGGCAATCCATTCTCGATAGTCCGGAAGCGCCGATCAGCCATCATTGGTTGGACTCCACACACATCACCTACGGCGTCGTGACCGCAGGATTCGTGCATGATGCTTGGAAGATAGAGTCCTCGCGCTTTCGCGGCCGCGAGCCCGATCAGTTTCGTTACAACATCGAGACCGGCGCACTGGATTCGACCAGTGCCCGCCTGTCGTGGAACCCCACGCGTGAATGGTCGCTCCAGAGTTCGTGGGCTCATCAAGTCAGCCCCGAGCAACTCGAACCCACCAAAAACGAGGATCGCCTCTCGGCCAGCGCCATCTACAGCCTTCAACTGGGCGAGCAGACGTGGTGGTCGACGACAGCGGCCTGGGGAAGACGCCGCAGCACCGGCGGGGAGCCGCTCAATGCCTATGTGCTCGAGAGTGCCTTGAACCCCACCGCGATGTGGACCGTGTTCGCACGAGCCGAACGCGAGAAGAACGCTGAGCTGATTGCGATGGGTCCCCTGCAGGGAACGGCGTACACCGTGGGGAAGACTTCCATCGGCGCAGTCCGCTATTTTCGCCTGCTCGACCAGGTCAAGATCGGCCTCGGCGCTCTTTACGCATTCAACTTTGTGCCCGGTGCCCTGGCGCCGCTGTATGGCCGCACCGATCCGCAAGGAGCCATGGTATTTGTGCGTTTGAAAATCGAATGAGTCGCGGGTTGGCTTCACTCATGCGCCCGTAATGCTCCTCAATGCCGCCGCAAGTGCGTGGCGGCGAGCAGTGCCCGCACCGGCTCGCCCAGCAATTCATAGATCGCGGAGTAGGAGCGCTGCATTGCCTCCGGCGCCGGCATGTAGCGCGAAATTCCGAAGTTTCGCACCGAGCGCATGCCCGCGGGCGCCGGCACCACTTCCGCGCCGGCGTCTGTGAACTCATGAACCGCGCGCCGCATGTGGGTGGCGTGCG
>DATLVV010000224.1:0-10723 GCA_035577165.1 Steroidobacteraceae bacterium
CAGGTCATCGCCGGCACCATGACGGGGGGACAGATCTTCCAGTTCCTGCTTTACGCCGGTTTCGTCGGCAGCTCCGCCGCGGCGCTCACTGAGATGTGGGGCGAGATGCAGCGCGCCGCCGGCGCCATGGAGCGCCTGAGCGAGTTGCTGCAGGCGCGGCCCACCATCAGTGCGCCGGCGCACCCGGTGGATTTTCCGGTGCGGGTGCACGGCGCGATTCGTTTCGACAATGTCACGTTTCACTACCCCTCGCGGCCGGACACGGCCGCGCTCGTCGGCTTCAGCCTCGAGGTCGCGCCCGGAGAAACCATCGCCTTTGTGGGCCCCTCCGGGGCCGGCAAGAGCACCACGTTTCAGATGCTGCTGCGCTTTTACGATCCCGATTCCGGCCGGGTGTTGATCGACGACAAGCGGCTTGCCGACCTGCGGCCGCAGGATATTCGCGCGCAGATCGGCCTGGTTCCACAGGAGACAGTGCTGTTCGGCGCCAGCGCGCGCGAGAACATACGCTACGGCCGGCCCACAGCGAGCGACGCCGAGATCGAGGCCGCCGCGGTGGCCGCGGCCGCCGATGAGTTTCTGCGCAAGCTGCCGCAGGGGTATGACACCTTTCTGGGCGAGCGCGGAACACGGCTTTCGGGCGGTCAGCGCCAGCGGATCGCGCTGGCGCGGGCCATCCTCAAGGATCCACCCATATTGCTGCTGGACGAGGCGACCAGTTCCCTGGACGCGGAGTCCGAGCGGCTGGTGCAAGAAGCGCTCGAGAAACTCATGCGCGGCCGCACGACCATCATCATTGCGCACCGTCTGGCAACCGTGCTGAAAGCCGACCGTATCGTGGTGATGGACCACGGGCACAAAATCGCCGTCGGTACTCACTCCGAACTGCTGGTGCACAGCCCGCTCTATGCGCGGCTCGCGTCGCTGCAATTTGCAGCGGTGGCGAGCGAAGCGGTCGACGCGGCCGCGACCTAGCAGCCCGGCCCGGGGATCTGTCTGGGCGCTACTTCAGCAAGCCTTCTTCCTTGAGCGCCTGTTGGACCTTGGGCCGCTGTGCGATTCGCGCGCGATAGGCCGCGAGCACCGGCCATTTCGAAAGATCGATACCCACATGTCCGCTCCACCCCAGCACGGTGAACAAATACGCGTCCGCCACAGTGAACGCATTGCCCATCAGAAAGGTCTTGCCCTTCAGGAAATCCGTCAGCCAATCGAACTTCTTGTCGAGGTTGGCCAGTGCTCCGGCTCTCCAATCGGCCGAAATCTTGGAATTGAACAGCGGTGAAAATCCCTTGTGCAATTCCGAAGTGATGTAATTCAGAATTTCCATCAGCTGGTAGCGCTCGAAGCTCCCGGCGCGCGGCGCCAATCCGGAGTCCGGTTTTAGATCGGCGAGATATTGGACGATAGCCGGTCCTTCGGTGAGCCTGCGGCCGTCGTCGAGTTCCAGCGTCGGCACGGCGCCTTTGGAATTGATGGTGGAGTAGTCGACCCCGTTGGCGGTCTTCTTGGTCGCAAAGTCCATTTTTTCCAGCGTATAGGGCAAGCCGAGTTCGAGCAGCACGATGTGGGGCGACAAAGAACAGGCACCGGAGGAATAGTAGAGCTTCATGATCGCGTCCTTGGGGTTTGCCGTTTATGGAAAATAATGCGCGAATTGTACGTCACGGCGCGACCACCAGGCGTCGCGCCTTGAAGAATCCAGGGGCGTAGGGCGATGCCGCGAGCGAGTCGATGCGCACGCGGCCGCCGGCGGAGGGCGCATGTATGAAACGCTCATTGTCGATTGCGATGCCGACATGCAATTCTTTGTGCGCCAGCCGCATGAAGACGAGGTCCCCCGCCTGAAGTTCGCCCCGGGCAATCGGCATTCCGCTGGCAAGCTGTTCGTGCGCGGTGCGCGGCACGCGAATACCGGCTCCGGCGGCCGCGAAAGCCACCAGACCGCTGCAATCAAACCCGCCGGGCGCGGCGCCGCCCCAGCGATACGGCTGATCAAGCATCGACAGGGCGCGATCGACCATGACCCTGCGCGGGTCCGCGGGCGTTGCGTGCGTGGGCGCCGCGGCCGACATCTCGACGTTGTCGGCTTTGGGCGGATTACCCGCACATGCGGCCAGAGCCAGGCACAAGCCTGCGACCGATGCCGCCCCAATTAAGTGCGCGAGGCCGCCACCCGCGTGGCCAGGGCCGCGCCGACGATTCCGGCTTCCGAACGCAAGGTTCCAATACACAGACGAGCCTCGCAATGCAGTTTGTCCATGAATTTCTCCGGCTCTTCGGTGATGCCGCCGCACAACACGATGAGATCAGGCCACAACAGTGCGTGCATCTCCTGCAATACCAGAGACAATTGCTCCGACCACGCGTCCCAGCTCAACTGCTGTTCCACTTTGGCGCGGCCGGAAGCGCGCAGTTCCGCTTCGCGGCCGGCCACCTGAAGGTGGCCCAATTCGGTGTTAGGCACCAGCCTACCATCGACGAACAGCGCGGTGCCGATTCCCGTGCCCAGGGTCAACAAAAGCACGGTGCCGGTCACATCGCGCGCGGCGCCGTAGTGCAATTCGGCCAGTCCCGCGGCATCGGCATCATTGATCGCTGTCACGGGCCGCTGCAGGCGCTCGCCGGCCAGCGCCGCCAGGGATTTTCCGATCCACGCCTTGTTGAGATTCGCCGCCGTCCGCACCGTTCCATCGCGAATCACGCTTGGAAATGCCAGGCCCACGGCGTGATCGCCGGGCACGTTCGCCACCACGGTCTGCAATGCTGCCAGCAAGGTTTCGGTCGAGTCCTGGGCCGGGGTCGGCGTGCTGAAGCGTTCACCGGCGAACGCACCCGTGCTCAAATCCACCAGCGCGCACTTGATCGACGATCCTCCGACATCGATGCCGATAGCCAAGCGGGATGAAGTCAATTTAAGGTACGCATTGTGAGGTTACCCGATGTCCCAAGGATTACGCCCCTATAATAACCCGCAATATGAACTCGATTGATGCCCAGTTTTCAAACCGCCGGAACGTCGCTCTGCAGCCCGGCACTCTGCAGGCCGCTCTGCTGGATAGACTCACTCGATCCCTCGGCAGGAACGTGGACTTGGCGACGACCCGGGATATCTACGATGCGCTGTCCCTCGCGGTGCGCGAGGAGTTGACGCTGCGCTGGCTTGCCACGCAGCGCCGCGTGGCCAATGCCCGGGTGAAACGCGTGTGCTACTTCTCGGTCGAGTATCTTCCCGGTCGAACCTTGATCAACGCGTTGTCGAGCCTGGAAGGCAACCTGCTGCAGGAAGCGCGCACCTCATTGCGCGACATGGGCTATGACCTGGATGAGGTCGCTGCCGAGGAAGTCGACCCGGGGCTGGGCAACGGCGGTTTGGGCCGGCTGGCGGCATGTTACTTGGATTCCCTGGCCACGCTGCACTATCCCGCCGTGGGCTACGGCATTCGTTACGATTACGGAATCTTCACGCAGGTCGTGGGCAGCGACGGCGGTCAGCGCGAGGTGGCCAGCAGCTGGCTGCGGCTGCGCAATGTCTGGGAGATGTCGAGCAGCAGCATGCGTTTCACGGTCCGCTTCGGCGGCCGCGTGGAGACGGAGAGTGCCGCAGAGGGTGAGACCGGGGCGTGCAGCTGGCTCGATACCAGCGACATCTACGCAGTCGGCTTCGATCAATTGATTCCCGGCAACCGCGGTCCGACCGTCAATCACCTGCGGCTCTGGTCCGGCCGCGCCATCACCCCGTTTCACATCGACGCTTTCAATGCCGGCGACTATGCCGGCGCGGTGCGGGAACAAGTGGACGCAAAGAACCTGTCGCGCGTGCTGTATCCGGATGATTCGACCCCTCAGGGCAAGGAGCTGCGGCTCAAGCAGCAATATTTTTTCGTCAGCGCCAGCCTTCAGGACATCCTGGCGACGCATTTGAGCGAGGGGCGCTCGCTGGCATCCATCCCCGATTCGATTGCGATTCAGCTCAATGACACGCATCCGGCGGTGGCAATTCCCGAGCTGATGCGGCTGCTGATCGACGAGCACGACATGCCGTGGTCCGACAGCTGGGACATCTCGACGCGGGTGTTTTCGTACACCAACCACACCTTGTTGCCGGAGGCGCTCGAGACCTGGCCGGTGGCGATGTTTGAGCGGTTGCTGCCGCGGCATCTGCAGATCATCTATCTGATCAACCGCGACTTCCTGCAGGCGGTCGAACAACGCTACCCCGGAGATCAGGATCTGCGCCGGCGCCTGTCGATCATCGACGATGGCGGCGATCGCAGGGTACGAATGGCGCATCTCGCGATCATCGGCAGTCATCGGGTCAATGGTGTCGCCCAGCTGCACTCGGACCTGATGCGCAAACATGTGTTTTCAGGCTTCGCCGGTCTGTATCCGGATCGATTCATCAACGTGACCAACGGCATCGCGGTGCGCCGCTGGTTGAAGCAGTCGAATCTCGGCCTGTCGGCCCTGCTGACCGAGCGCCTGGGATCGTCCTGGGAAAACGACCTGGAGGAGCTCGGGCGACTGGCCGGCGCGGCCGACGATGCGGAATTCCGCCGGCAATTTCGCGGCGTCAAACGCACCAACAAACAGCGGCTCGCCGACGAGGTCGTGCGGCGCACCGGCGTGGACATCAGTGTCAATTCCTTGTTCGACGTGCAAGTCAAGAGGATCCACGAATACAAGCGCCAACTCTTGAACCTGCTGTACGTGGTGACGCGCTATCAACGAATCCGCAACAATCCACGCGCCGACTTCGTGCCCCGCACCGTCATATTTGCCGGCAAAGCGGCGCCGGGCTATGCGATGGCCAAGGCAATCGTCAAGCTCATCAACAACGTGGCCGGCGTCATCAATGCGGATGCCGCCGTTCGCGACAAATTGCGCGTGGTGTTTCTGCCGGATTACGACGTCTCTCTCGCGCAGAAAATCATGCCTGCAGCGGACTTGTCGCAGCAGATCTCGACGGCAGGCATGGAGGCGTCGGGAACCGGCAATATGAAATTGGCGCTGAATGGAGCGCTCACCATCGGCACCCTGGACGGCGCCAACATCGAGATACGCGACCATGTGGGCGCTGAGAACGTTTTCATTTTCGGTCTGACCGCCGAGGAGGTGGCGGCGCGCCGCGCTGCCGGCTATCAGCCCCGTCGCGAACTCGAGGCGAATCCGGAGTTGCGCGCCACATTGCATCTGATCGAGTCCGGCTACTTCACCCCGGACAGTCCGAACGACGCCAAGCCCGTGATCGAGAGGCTGCTCGGCGACGGCGAGCCTTTCTTGGTATTGGCGGATTTTGCCGCCTATTGCACCGCCCAGGATCAGGTGGACGCTCTGTATGTATTGGAGGACGAATGGAGCCGCAGGGCGATTCACAATTGCTTGAACATGGGCTACTTCTCCAGTGACCGCTGTATTCGCGAATATGCGGACCGCATCTGGGCCGTCAAGCCCGTGATGTAGCATGCCTGGTCGGAGAATTTCATTCTGCCGATCTCGCATGACGAGGTGGTGCACGGCAAGCGCTCGCTGCTTGCCAAGATGCCCGGCGATGATTGGCAGAAGCGCGCGAATTTTCGTCTTCTGCTGAGCTATATGTGCGCGCATCCGGGCAAGAAGCTTGTATTCATGGGTTCGGAATTCGGACAATGGCATGAGTGGCGGGATGATGAGCAACTGGAATGGTCGCAGCTGGCAGGTGGATTTGCACAACGCCGATGAAAGCATTTGGACATTCGCCCGCCGCGCGCTTGGGCTGGACGCCGGGCCGCCCGTCACCTGTGTGTTCAACGCCACGCCGGTGCCACGCGAAGGCTATGCAATCGTAGGACACCCTTGCTCGCTGCGCCTGAATCTGCCGCCGCTCGGCGCGATGTTTTTCATCGGGCCGGCGTAGCTGCCGCGGATGGGTACCTCGCTCATTCAGCCGGGTTTGCCACGCCCCTTGGGCGCCACTTGGTCGAAACGCGGCGTCAACTTCGCGCTTTTCTCGAGCAACGCAACCCGTGTGGAACTCTGTCTGTTCGATGCCGACAGCGGCGCCGAAGTCGTGCGCTGCGACCTGCCGGCGCGCAGCGGCGATATCTGGCATGGATTGATGTCGCCGCGGCGCGCGGCTCCTGGAACCCACTATGCGTTTTTTGTCCACGGACCGATGGAACCCGACAAGGGCCATCGCTTCGATGCCGCCGTGGCGTTGATCGATCCCTATTCGCGCGTTCTATCCCGTCAACTGCCCCTGCGCTCGCAGGTGAGCAACAACGTGTTCGACTGGGGCGAGGATCGGCCGCCGGCCCATCCTTGGCGTGATACTGTCATCTATGAACTGCACGTCAAAGGGTTTACGCAGCTGCATCCGGCGGTGCCGGCGCAATGGCGCGGCAAGTATCTCGGTTTGACGGTCGCTCCTGTGATCGAGCATCTGAAATCCATCGGCGTGACGGCGGTGGAACTGCTGCCCTGCCAGTCGTTCATGAGCGAACAGTTTCTGCTCGACCGTAAATTTCGCAACTACTGGGGTTACAACTCGGTGGCGTGGTTCGCGCCTGCGAATGACTACGCCCTGCAAGACGGCGTCGCCGAATTCAAGCAGATGGTGAAGACCCTGCATGCAGCGGGTATCGAGGTGATCCTGGACGTTGTCTTCAATCACACTGCCGAAGGCAACGAGACCGGTCCGCTGCTCTCGCTGCGGGGCATCGACAATTCGGTGTACTACCGTCTCGTGCCGCAGGACCTGCGGTTCTACGAGAATATCAGCGGCTGCGGCAACACCGTCAATTGCGAGCACCCGCAGGTTCGGACCTTGATCATCGACTGCCTCAAGTACTGGGTCGAGGAGATGCACGTGGACGGCTTTCGCTTCGATCTGGCCACCGTGTTGGGCCGCGAAGGCAGCGGTTTCAATGCGCACAGCGGGTTTTTCAAGAGCTTGCGCGCCGAGCCCTCGCTGGCATACGTCAAGCTGATCGCGGAACCTTGGGATGTCGGTCCCGGCGGCTATCAGCTCGGGCAGTTTCCCCCGGGTTGGGCGGAGTGGAACGACCGGTATCGAGACACGATGCGCTCGTTTTGGCGGCGTGATGCCGGCAAAATCGGCGAGTTTGCCGAGAGATTCGCCGGCTCCAGCGATTTGTTTCGCCACAACGGCCGTAAGCCGACCGCCAGCATCAACTTTCCGACCTCGCATGACGGCTTCACGCTGTACGACCTGGTTTCCTACAACGAGCGGCACAACGAAGCCAATCTGGACGGCAACGCCGATGGTCACAGCGACAATTTGAGTTGGAATTGCGGGGCCGAGGGCCCGACGGATGATGCGCAGGTGAACGGGCTGCGTCAGCGGCAAATCCGCAATTTCCTGGCCACCCTGTTTTTTTCACAAGGCGTACCGATGCTGCAAGCCGGCGACGAATTCGCCCGGACTCAGCGCGGCAACAACAACCCATACTGTCAGGACAATGAGATCTCCTGGATCGATTGGCGCCTTCGCGGCGCGAACCAGGAATTGCTTCGATTCGTGCGCTTGCTCGCGCAACTGCGGCGGCGCCACGTCGAATTTCGACGCGAGACCTTCCTGAAGGGCGCGGCGTCGCGCGCCAGCGTCAAGGATGTGATCTGGCTGAACGCGGGCGGTTCCGAGATCACCGCCGGCGAGTGGCATGACCCGAACCTGCGTGCCATGGCTGTCTGGTTCGGCAAGCAGCACAACTCGCAGGGCCGCTTGCTGCTGCTCGTGAACGGCGGCGAAGGCGCACAGACCTTCGCCCTGCCGGCGGCTCCGGCCGGCGAACCGTGGATCTGTCAATTCGACACGGCGCATGACGCCCGCGAGTCGAGGAGCCTCGGGCATGCGCACGAGTATCACCTCGACTCGAGCAGCGTTGCGTTGTTGGAGTGCTGACACCGTGGACGCGGCATTGATAGAGACGATGGCGCGGCTGCGCGGCATCGGCGACGCGTACCATGATTATCGCGGCGAACTCAAGTATTTCACCGTCGAGACCAAACAGGCGCTGTTGCGCGCGATGGGATGCCCCGTCGACGATCCGGCTGCCTTGGGCGCAGAGCTGCGTAAACTCGAGGCGGCTCGTGGACGCCGGTTCCTGCCGCCGCTCGCCACCGCTCGCGGCTCGCGGATCGGCGTCGACATCAACGTCACCGCGCGCGAATTCGGATCGGCATTGACATGGAGCGTGCAATTCGAGGACGGCTCGCGCCGCGAAGGGGTCACCTCAACCGCGGAATGCCGCGAGGTGTGGCGCGGCGAAGTGGATGGAACGTGGATCACGCGCCGAATTTTCGAGTTGCCGCTCGACCTGCCGCCCGGCTATCACGAATTGGAGGCGAAAATAGCCGCCGCGGCTGCCGAACACTGTCTCCTCATCATCTCTGCCCCGCAATGCTACGAGCCGCCGCCCATTCTCGCGGGCCGGCGGCTGTGGGGGATCGCCGTTCAGCTCTACACCCTGCGATCGCGCGACAATTGGGGCATTGGGGATTTCGGCGACCTTCACATGCTGATCCGGTGGGCGGCGCAGCGCGGCGCAGGGTTCATCGGCTTGAATCCGCTGCATGCGCTGGCGCCGGCCGACCCCGAGAGGTCGAGTCCATACAGCGCGTCGAGCCGGCATTTCCTCAATGTGCTGTACATCGCCGTGCCTTTGGTGCCGGAGTTCCGGGAATGTAGGGCGGTGCACGCGCGAATGGCGGAGCCGTTGGTTGCCGAACGCCTGCGCGAGCTTCGGGGCTGTGAATGGGTCGACTACCGCGGTGTGGCGGAACTCAAATTTGAAATCCTCGAACTCTTGTACCGCGATTTTCGCGATCGTCATTTGCAATCCGGATCCGACCGGGCGCGAAAATTCCGCGACTTCGTTGCTGCACGCGGAGAGTTGTTGCAGTTGCACGCCCGCTTCGATGCGCTCGACCGTTATTTTCGGGCCACTGCGGGTGCGGCTTCCGGCTGGCTGAGCTGGCCCGAAGAGTTTCGCGATGTGCACGGCGGGGCTGCCGCGCGATTTGCCGCCGAGCATCCTGCGGAAGTCGATTTCTATGCCTACTTGCAGTGGTTGGCGCACGAGCAGTTGTGCGCAGCGCAGACGCTGACCCGCGAGCTGGGCATGGCCATCGGTCTGTACGGCGACTACGCCGTCGGCGCCAATCCATGCGGATCGGAGACCTGGGCGGATCGCGACAGCTATTGCATGGGCGCCGAAATCGGTGCGCCTCCCGATCCACTGGCGCTCAAGGGTCAGGGATGGGGCATTCCGCCGCAGGATCCGCATCGGTTGCAGGAGCGGCGCCTGCAGAGCTTCGTGCCCTTGATCCGCAACAACATGCGCTACTACGGCGCGCTGCGTTTGGATCATGTGATGGCTCTGTTCCGGCAGTGGTGGGTTGCCGCCGGGTTCTCGCCCAACGACGGTGCCTACGTGCACTACCCATTGCAGCAACTGCTGTGCGTTTTGGCGCTGGAAAGTTCGCGCAGCGCCTGCCTGGTCGTCGGCGAGGATCTCGGGGTCGTGCCGGATGAAATGCGCACGGCCATGCCGGAATTCGGCCTCTACCACTACAAGGTGCTGCTGTTCGAGAAACTCGAGGGCCGGTTTCGTCGGCCCGATGAATATGCACGGCGCGCCCTGGCCACGCCCACGACGCATGACATGCCCACCCTGCGCAGCTATTGGGAAGGACGCGATATCGAATTGCGCCGCCGATTGAATCTGTACCCCGGCACCGAGGTCGAGCGCAATATCATTCTGGAGCGCACGCGGGATCGGGAGTTGCTGTTGGACGCCCTGCGCGAGCAGGGGCTCAAACCCGAGCACCCTGCGACGCCGCAGGATGCGTTCACGACGGCGCTCGCGCATGCGCTGCATCTATACCTGGCGCGCTCGGCCGCCATCCTGGTCGCTCTGCAACTGGAGGATTTGCTGGGTGAAACTCTGCCGGTCAATGTGCCCGGCACGCATCGGGAATACCCCAATTGGCAGCGCAAGCTGGCGGTCGCCATCGACGAGCTGCCGGAACGGGGGGAAATTGCCGCGCACCTCGATGAGATTCACGCGGCGCGCGGCAGCTGACTCAGCGATTGGGCCCGCGCTGCCCAGACCCAAATGCCGCCGCCGATCGCCACCGCCAGCGGCACGATCTTGACGGCTTGCGCCAAGGAGAAATGATCCGACAGCACGCCGATGAGGGGCGGCGAGAGCGCGTCGCCCAGCAGATGGATGACGAAGACTCCGAGCGCAATCGCCGTGGCCCGCTCGGTGGCGGCGACCAGATTGACGATGGCAGCGTTGATCGGGCCGGTGGAGAGGAACAGGCACAATTGCGCCCACACCATGCTCGCCAGGTAGAGGGTGTGCGATTCGGTGGTCAGCGCCAGCCACACGAACGGGGCCGCCACCAGGGTGGCGATCGCCGACAACCAGAGATGGGCTTGTCGCGAATACTTGGCGCCGTAGTCGCCCAGCCAACCGCCGACGAAGGTGCCGATGAAGCCGGTGACCACCACGATGGCGCCGAAGCTGACGGTGGCCTCGCTGCGCGGAATGCCGCGTGCGCGTTCGAGGAATGCCGGCATCCAAACGGCCAGGCCGCCCACGGCAAAGGTGTAGGCGGCGTATCCTAGAATGGTCAATACATACGGCTTGTTGCGCACGAGGCTCCCGTAGGTGGTCCAGGTACTCCTCAATAGGGAGACCTGCGGGCCCGTCGG
>DATLVV010000225.1:0-10898 GCA_035577165.1 Steroidobacteraceae bacterium
GCCGCGAAGTACGGGGTCGCAAGATCGTAGTAGCCGCCGTTGAGTTGCACCTTGAGATTCGGATTCTGTTTCATGGCAACCGCCAGATCCGGCATGACGTTGATCGGACCCGGGACCTTCGTGGTCGCGCCCGGGGGCTGATGCAACATGTCCCATAACTTATCGACATCCAACCCCGGCTTGTAAATCCTCCGCTCGCCGAACTTGAGGACGCCTCGAACGTAGTCATTGAACGCTGAGACATAGGCCGACGAGATCGCCGCCGACTGTGGGTCGTAGTCGGCTTCCTTGCTCATGGGATCGATGGTCGGACCCGCAAAGCGCGTATCGAGGCGCCCCGTCGTGACGTCGCTTCCCATCAGTGTCTTTTGGAATTCCCCGCCGTTGACCCGCAGGTTGGCGCGTTCGATATAGTCGGCCGGGAGACCGGTATAGTCATGGAGCTTGGCCGCGATAGCCGATTTGCGCTCTGCGCTCAAGTTCGATCCCGCCGCCAGCGCCTGCATATAGTCGGTGAGGGCAAAATTCTCGACTTCCTTGAGCAACGACTCCAATGAGGCGGGTTGAGACGGCAGCTTGTGGTGGTACCACGCCGTGGCCGCATACGTCGGCAAAGCCAACACATACGGCAGGTCGACGCCGGGATTGAATTGCGGTTGGTCGACGCTGTCGTCGAAGTTCAAAATCTGCGACAGAAGAATGATGCCGTTGAAGTCCAAAGACTTTTCGACCTGTAAAATGTTCGCGAGCGCCGCCGCCCGCGTGGTTCCATAGCTCTCGCCAAACAAATACTTGGGCGAGTTCCAGCGGTTGTGTTTGGACAGGAACGCGACGATGAAATTTGCAAATGCGTGCGCGTCCTGGTCCACCCCATAAAACGCCTTCTCCTTGTCGGTTCCTCGCAAGTGCCCGAACCCCGTGCCGGGCGCGTCGACGAATACAAGGTCGGTGGAATCAAGAAGGGTGTATTCGTTGTCGACGATGCGATACGGGGCCGCCGGGCTGTGGGTATCGTCCGCGGTCACAACTCGCTTCGGTCCAAACGCGCCCATGTGCAGCCAGACGGTGGACGAACCGGGGCCCCCGTTGAAAAGGAAAGTGATGGGTCGGCGAGCATCCTCCTTGTCGCCGCGGAAATACGCGACATAGGACATCCCCGCCTCGGGCGGTTGCGGCGGCGGCGGGCCGTTCTTGTCCTCGCGAGGCGGCGGCGCATCATCGTCCATGGGATCCTTCACGTGTACCACCAATATCCCAGCCTCGGCCTGATAACCGAGCGCACGCCCGGCAATGGTGATCGACCCTTGTGTAACCTTGGATTCATCGTGCAGATATCGCGGCGACTCGGTGGGCTCCGGGACCACCGCCACCTTGGTATCCGGCGTATCGTTCGGCGGCACGCGCTCGGCACCCATGGACGGCGATGCCGCAAGCGTTGCGCCCACCAGGAACACGCCCAGCAGCGAGAGGTTGAAGAGCCGCATTGATGAACCCATTGGCTGATCTCCGAACGAATAAACCGGGCATTGTATGCGTTTGTCGGCTGATGCCTACATCTTCTCGTCGTGCCCCACGGATATCGGCAGCGCGGATCGAGCATTAGCATCTCGGTTCCGAGTTCCTTATCCCCGGAGTACCTCATGAGCGATCCAAGACCTGGCAGCGATCCGCGTGACTCGGCGGACGACATCGGAGAGAACAAGCTTCGAGGCGGCGCACTGAGCGGATCGGAACGGCGGCAAGCCGCAGACCACACCAAGTATGAACAGGAACGCAATCCGGATACCGTAGTACGGGTCGACGACGAAGAAGACACCCTCTACGGCGACGGGCTGGAACTCGATGACGATACGCCGCCACTGGTCAACAACGACGGCACCGTCGACAATACCCGCTAGCGGCAGCCGACCCTACACATAGGCTAGTATCGGTCCCCGAGAGCGGTCGGTAGCTGCTCGGACAGGGAGCGTGCGGATGACTTTGGGCAAGATCATGACGGCGCGGATCGTCACCGTCGAAATGGACGATCGATTGGAAGTGGTCAAGGAAATCTTCGATACCATGAAGTTTCACCACCTGCTCGTGGTGGACGAACACAAGAAGCTGAGCGGCGTCCTGTCCGATCGAGACCTCCTCCGGGCGTTGAGCCCTTATGTTGGCAGCGCAACGGAGACTGCGCGGGATCTGGCCACCCTCAACAAGCGGGTCCACCAAATCATGACTCGCCGCCCGATCACACTGCGTCAAGAGTCCGGGATCGCCGAGGCGGTCGAGCTTCTGCTCAAGAATCGCATCTCCTGCCTTCCGATCGTCGACGACGATTTCAAGCCCATCGGAATTGTCAGCTGGCGCGACTTGCTGAGAACCCTGGCATCTGCCTGAATAAGATTGTATCTTTTCCATCCAATGTCATACGTACGCGCGTCTTGGATCACCACACTACTGGCGGCTTCGCTCGCGTTTGCCGCGACTCCTGCGCGCTCCACGGAACCCAACATCTACCCGCCCGCCGAGCAGGCGAAGGTCGATTTGAGCGCCGCCCTTGCCGCGGCGGCCGCCGGCCACAAGCGCGTGATCTTGGACTTCGGCGGAAATTGGTGCCCCGACTGCCACGTGCTCGACCGGTATATCCACGACCCGACCAATAAACCCATGCTGGATGCCCACTACATCCTGGTTCACATCAATATCGGGCGCATGAACGAGAATCTTGACATTGCCGAGCACTATCAAATCCCGCTGCGCAAGGGCGTTCCGGCGCTCGCCGTCCTCGGCGAACACGGCGAACTTCTCTACAGCCAACAAACCGGAGAATTCCAAGCCATGCGCGGCATGCAATCCTCCGCGGTGAACGAGTTTCTCGTCCGCTGGAAAGGCCCTTCCGCCTGAGCGTTGGACGAATGCCTAGCGGGTGATCGCGGCTACATTTGGAGTCGTCTCAACGGCACCGCCCAGCGCCTTATAGACTGCAACCGCCCCGGTGTTCGCAGCCGTTTCCGCCTGGGCCAACTCGTCCTCCGCCTGCAGCATCGTACGCTGTGCGTCCAGCAGTACGAGAAAATTGATGCTGCCCTCGCGATACTGAATCTCGGCCAATTGCTCCGCCCGTCGCGACGCCTGCGCCTGCTCCAGCACGCTCCCAAGCCGTGTCTCCTCGGTACCGTAGTCGACGCACGCATCCTCGAAGTCCTCCAGGGCAGTCAGCACTGCCTTTTGATACGCCGAGAGAGCCCCATCCGCCTCGGCGCGTGCGCCACGCAGACGCGCATGGACGGATCCGTAATCGAAGGCCGGCCAACTCACCGCCGGATTCACCAGCCAGGCCCGGCTTGCGGCCTTGCCCAACTGCGAGGCGTCGCCGGACAAGAAGCCGACGAAACCGGTGAAGGTGACTCGTGGAAACAGGTCGGCGGTCGCTATCCCGACGCGCTCCGTGGCGGCGGCAAGATTGCGTTCGGCGACGCGCACGTCGGGTCGGGCCTGCAGCAGCGTGGACACGTCGCCGATGGGTAAGGGCGCCGTCATGGCCCGCACCGGGACGGGTGCCAGCTGGGCATCGAGCGTTCCGGGGGATACACCCAATAGCACCGCGAGACGGTAGCCAAAACGCTTTTCGGCCGCCTCCAACAGGGGCAAGGTCGCCTCGGTCCCCTTCAGCCGTGCCTGCGCGCTGTCGGTATCGAGTTCGGTCACTCTGCCCGCGTCGTACCGCACCTGCGTCAGGTGCAGCGCCTCGCGCTGATTCTGCAGGTTCTCGCGCGCGACGGCGATCTGCCGTTGGCGCCCGCGCAGTTCGAAGTAGTTTCGGGCAATTTCCGCGGCAACCGTGATCCTTGCATCGGCCAGGTTTGCCTGTTCGGCGCCGAGCGCCGCGTGCGCCGCCGCGTTCTCGTGACGGACCCGGCCGAACAGATCGATCTCCCAGCTTGCGTCGAAGCCGACGCTGGCGCTCTCGATGTCGATGCGACCGGGGGTGAACCCCGGTTGCTGCTCTTTGCTGCGCGAGTAGGATGCGTTCAATGGCACGTGCGGCGCGTAGTCGAACTGCGCCTCATTGAAAGCGGCGCGCGCGGCTTGCACCCTTGCGACGGCGATGTGCACATCGAGATTGTCTGCCAGTGCCCTAGCCTCGAGGTCGGCGAGCACCGGATCTCCGAATTGCGCCCACCAGGCGGCTCCCGGCGCGGCGGCAGTGAAGTGCGCATCGACATTGCGCGCCTGGACCGGGGCCATCGCCGGCGGATGATAGGCAGGACCGACCGCGCAGGCGGGAAGCACCGCCGCCAGCGCGGCCGCGAAGATTGCACGAGACGCCGCCGTTGCGCGGCCGAAGGGGCTATTTTTTATCATGACTGCGATTCGCTCGTTGGGATCAATGCCGCAGGAGTCGTGGCAGAACGGCGGCGCGCCTCGACGAGTTTGCGGATTACAAGATAGAACACGGGGGTCAGCAGCAGACCGAAGAAGGTCACGCCCAGCATCCCCGAGAACACCGCCACGCCCATGGCGCGCCGCATCTCGGCGCCGGCGCCGTGCGAGATCACCAGCGGCACCACGCCCATGATGAACGCCAGCGAAGTCATCAGAATCGGGCGCAGCCGCAGGCGGCAGGCATCGAGAACCGCCTGCCAAATGCTCTCGCCCTGCGCCTCGCGGTCCTTGGCAAACTCGACGATGAGAATGGCGTTCTTGCACGCCAGACCGACCAGAACGATGAGACCGATCTGCGTGAAGACATTGTTGTCGCCGCCCGCGATCTGGACCCCGAGGATGGCGCTCAACAGGCACATCGGCACGATCAAGATCACCACCAACGGCAGGCTGACGCTCTCGTAAAGCGCGCCGAGAACGATGAAGACCAGCAGTATCACCAGGGGAAACACATAGGCCGTGGTATCGCCCGCAAGAATCTGCTGGTAGGTCAGCTCCGTCCATTCGAAATGCATTCCATTCGGCAATACCTCGCGCGCGACCTGCTCCATCGCCGCTTGCGCTTGACCCGAGCTATAGCCGGGTGCCGGGGCGCCGTTGATATCCGCGGCGGCATAGCCGTTGTAGTGCATGACCCGGTCGGGGCCGGAAGTCTCGCGCACCGTGATGAAACTGTTGATGGGAATCATGTCGCCGCGTTGATTGCGCGTCTTCAGCCGCCCGATGTCCTCGGCACTCAGGCGAAAACCGGATTCCGCCTGCGCATTGACCTGGTAGGTGCGGCCGAAGCGGTTGAAGTCATTGACGTACAGCGCACCGAGGTACACCTGCATGGTGTCGAAGAGATCCTGGAGATTGACGCCGGCCGCCTTGAGCTTTTCCCGGTCCACGTCCACTTCAAGCTGCGGAACGTTGACTTGGAATCCCGAGAACATTCCCGCGAGTTCCGGCCGCTGCCGCGCCTTTGCCAGCAGATTCTGTGTTTGCCGGAACAACTCATCGGCACCCAGATTGCCGCGATCCTCGATCTCCAACTTGAAGCCTCCGATCGTGCCCAGGCCTTGAACCGGCGGCGGCGGAAATACGGCGATGTAGGCGTCCTGAATCTTGCCGTATTGGGCCGAGAGCGAGGCGGCAATCGCACCCGCCGATTGCGCCGGATCGCGGCGCTCATCGAAGGACTTGAGGGGCGTGAACGCGATTCCAGCGTTGGTCGCATTGGTGAAGCCGTTGATGGACAAGCCGGGAAACGCCGGCACCGACTCCACGCCGGGGGTGGCAAGCGCGGTCACGCTCATGCGCTTGATCACCGACTCGGTTCGATCGAGCGTGGCAGCGTCCGGAAGCTGTGCATAGGCCACCAGGTATTGCTTGTCCTGCGGCGGCACGAAGCCGGTCGGGGTGTGGCTGAATCCGAACCAGGTCAGAGCAATCAGCCCGCCGTAGACGAACAGCGCAATTCCGCTCGAGCGCAAGACCCGGGCGACCGTGCCCACGTAGCCGGCGCTGGATCGCGCGAAGAATCGATTGAAAGGCGCGAAAAACCAACCCAGGGCTGCGTTGAGAAAGCGGGTAACGGCATCCGGCGCTGCGCCGTGCGGCTTCAGCAGGACGGCCGAGAGCGCCGGGGACAGTGTCAGCGAATTGAATGCCGATATCACCGTGCTGATTGCAATGGTGAGCGCGAACTGTTTGTAGAACTGCCCGGACAGACCGCTGATGAACGCGGTCGGCACGAACACCGCGCAGAGCACCAAGGCAGTCGCGATGATCGGGCCGGTCACCTCCTTCATGGCCTGGCGGGTGGCGTCGATCGGGGCAAGGCCCTCTTGGATGTTGCGCTCGACATTCTCCACGACCACGATCGCGTCATCGACCACGATGCCGATGGCGAGCACCAGCCCGAACAGGGACAGCGCGTTCAATCCGAAACCCAGCAGGTGCATGACGGCGAATGTGCCGATGAGCGAGACGGGCACTGCGATCAGCGGAATGACCGAGGCCCGCCACGTCTGCAGGAATACGATCACCACGATCACCACCAGGGCGATGGCCTCGAGCAATGTGTGGAGCACGGCATGGATTGAGCCGCGCACGAACACCGTGGGGTCATAGGCGACGTTGTAGTCGATGCCTTCGGGAAAACTCTTCTTGAGCTCTGCCATTTTGGCGCGTACTGCATCCGACACGGCGATGGCGTTGCTGCCCGGTCGCTGAAAAATCGGAATGGCCACGGCAGTTCGATTGTCGAGCATCGCACGCAGCGCATAGTTGTCCGAGCCCAGCTCGACGCGCGCGACATCGCGCAGGCGCACGATCTGGCCGGCTGCGCCGGTCTTGACGATGATGTCCCCGAAGTCCGTTTCGTCGCTCAGGCGGCCCTTGGTGTTGATGGCGAGCTGGAAATTCGCACCGTTTGCCTGAGGCGGCGCGCCCACCTGCCCGGCCGCCACCTGCACATTCTGTTCACGAATGGCGCTCACCACATCGCCGGTCGTGAGGCCGCGGGCCGCCACTTTTTCCGGATCCAGCCAAACCCGCATCGAGTAGTCGCCGCCGCCGAAGCGCTGCACATCGCCCACCCCCTCGAGGCGCGCCAGCTCATCCTTGATGCGCAGCGCGACGAAATTCGCGAGGTAGGTTTGATCGTAACGGCCGTTCGGCGAATAGACGAACACCGCCAGCGTGATGTCGGGTGAGGACTTGTTGGTGACCACCCCGAGTCTTTGCACCTCCGGCGGCAGCTTCGGCAGCGCCTGGCTGACGCGGTTTTGCACCTGGACCTGGGCCTTGTCGACATCGGTTCCCAGCTTGAAGGTGACGGTCAGGGTCATCACGCCGTCGCTCGTAGCCTGAGAGTATTGATACAGCATGTCCTCGACGCCGTTGATCGCCTGCTCCAGGGGTGAAGCGACGGTATCGGCGATCACGGTGGGGTTCGCCCCGGGATAGGTCGCGCGCACGACTATGGTGGGCGGAACGACTTCGGGGTATTCGCTGATCGGCAAACCCGGCAACGCGAGCAGTCCTGCCAACAAGATCAAGGCGGAGAGCATCGCCGCGAAGATCGGGCGCTGAATGAAAAATCGGGAGATATTCATTATCGACCCAACTGGTTAGCCGCCGCGGTGCGCAGCATTTTGTCCCTGGGAGCATCAGTCGCGGCCACCTGCGCCAATCCGGATCCCCCGGCCGTCATGGCGACGCGGGTGGCTTCAACCTTGGCGCCGGCCATCACATGCTGAAGTCCATTGACGACGACAACATCGGCCGGTTGCAGACCCTCTTCCACCACCCGCAATCCGTCGACGCGCGTGCCCAAGGTCACCGGCCGGTATTCGAGCGTGTTGTCGGCCTTCAGCACCAACACATATTTCTTGCCCAGATCGCTGCCGACCGCACGCTCGTCGATGAGGATGGCGTCGTGGCTGTCGGCCGCAACCAACTTGATGCGCGCAAACAAGCCGGGGGTGAAGCGCCCGTCCTTGTTGTCGAACACCGCACGCGCGTGAATGGTGCTGCTGCGCGCGTCGACCTGATTGTCGATGAAGTCCAATGCACCCTGATGCGGATAGCCTTGCTCGCCGACCAGGCCCATGAACACGGGGTTCGGAGCGGCCCCATGATCGCCCGGATTGCGCGGCGCAAATTTCAGGTACGTGGCCTCGTCCGTATCGAAGTAGGCATAGATGGGATCGTCGGAGACGACCGTGGTCAGCAAGTTCGCCGCGGACACCAGGTTGCCCGGCGTAATCAGGGCTCGCGACACCCGCCCGTCGATGGGCGAGCGCACATGTGCGTATTCGAGGTTGAGCCGCGCTGCGTGCAATTGCGCGTTCAACGATCCCAAATCCCCGGCCGCCTCGGTCTCCGCGGACGTGAGTTGCTCGTATTCTTCGCGCGCGATGGCATTTTGCGCGAACAGCCGCTCGGCGCGCGCCCGGCCGGCGGTTGCAAAATCCAGTTTGGATTGAACACGTTTGAGCTCGGCGCTGAGGCGTTCGATCTCGATTTCAAACGGACGGGGGTCGATCAGGAACAATAGCTGCCCCTTCTTGACCCGCGCTCCTTCGGTGAACTGCACGCTGTCGATGAACCCGCTGACCCGCGGCCGAACCTCGACGGAGTTGACCGCCTGTACCTCGCCGGTCAGCTCCTCCCAGTGGTGCAAGGACCGGGAAATGACCGCTGCGACGGTGACCGATGGCTGTGGCGGTGCAGCATTTGCATTGGAGTGGGCTTGCGAGTGGCTGCAAGCGGCAAGCACGGTTGCCAAAATTACCGGTAAAATGAAGGTTGCTGACCGCAAATACATGGGGCGTTCTCCGGAAATGACCTTGATTTCAAACTTTCCGACAGCAATGCTGTCTACGTGAGTTACTAGTAAGTAACATGGTATAAGTTACCGACTGGTAACATACCTGTCAACTGAGACTTGAATATGAGCAGCGACACAACAGGCATAAGCCGCGACGACTGCGGGCCCGGCCCTCTGCCCGCAGGCGGCAAATCACGCGTGCGCGACCGCATATTCGAGACCGCCTGCGAACTCTTCTACCGGCACGGCATCCACGGGGTCGGCGTCGACGCGATTGCCGCGGAGGCCGGCTCCAACAAAATGAGTTTCTACCGCAGCTTCGCGTCCAAGGATGCGCTCGTTGCGGAATATCTACGCGAGCAGGAACGCGAGTATTGGGCCTGGTGGGACGCCGCCGTTGCCCGCCACCCCGATGACCCGCGTCGTCAGGTCGAGGCGCTGTTTGAAGCGCAATTGGAGATCGCCAAGTCCAATGAGTGCCGCGGCTGTGCGCTCGGCAATGCGGCGGCCGAGATCACGGATGACGAGGACGAGTTGAGCACCTTGGTGCGTGCGTACAAGGATAAAGTCCGCAAGCGCCTGCACGCCATGGCGCGCGCGATGGGCGCGCGCGATGCCGAGGTGCTCGGCGATGCGCTGATGCTGTTGTTGGACGGCGGATATTTCACACGCTTGATTTTTCCGCTCGGCAGCGGGCCGATCAGCGCTGCGCTGTCCGCCGTTCGGACCCTCATCGAAGCTCACCTGCCGAAGAGTCCAGCCTGAAATCCTTTAAGATTCTGCGCCACTCAGGCTGGGCGGTCCTGGTATGCCTGGGCTGCGCCGCGAACCTCGTACGCGCCGGATCCACCGTAGATCCCGCTGCGGTGGATGGCGTCGTCGAGGAATGGCTGGCAAGCAGCGGCGCTCCGTCCGCATCGATCGCGATTGTGCAGGACGGGCGCTTGACGTACGCCAAGGCCTACGGCGCCGCCCGCTTGAAGCCCAGGGCGTCCGCGACCCTCGCGACACGCTATGCCCTGGATTCGGTGTCGAAGCAATTCACGGCGGCCGCGCTGCTGCTGCTGGCCGAGCAGGGCAAACTGTCCCTCGATGACCGCATCGAGCAATGGTTCCCGGAGCTGCGCGCCGCGGCGGCTGTAACGCTGCGCCAATTGCTCACGCATACCAGCGGAATCAGAGACTACTGGCCGCAGGATTTTCTCACTCCGGAAATGACCCGGCCGACCACGACCAACGCCATCATCAACGAATGGGCGCAGCGCCCCCTGGACTTCGAGCCCGGAACGCAATGGCAATACTCGAATACCGGCTACGTGCTTGCGGCCGCCGTCGTGGAGAAGGTTTCGGGCCAGACTCTGTTCGGGTTTCTCCAGCAGCATGTGTTCGCGCCATTGCATATGGCTCACGTTACCGAGTACAGCGCCGATGCCGCAGGCTACACGCGCCATGGACTCGGACCCGTGGTGCCGGCCCCCAGGGAGGGCGCGGGCTGGTTATTCGGCGCCGCAAACCTCGCCATGCAGCCGAGCGATCTCGCGCTATGGGATGTGAGCCTGATGAATCGATCCGTGCTCAAGGCGCCATCGTACGACCAGGCATTCGAGCCGGTTGTCTTGAAGAGCGGCCGTACGGCGGACTATGCCCTGGGGTTCGCAGTGCAAAATGTCGACGGTCGATTGCGCATCGGGCATGCGGGCGCGGGGTCCGGTTTCCTTGCCGACAATCGCGTGTGGCCGAAGGAAAAGGCCGCGGTCATCGTCCTGACCAACAATGATTGGGCGCAACCGAGCGACTTGAGCGACCGAATCGCCTTCCTGGTGCTGGCGCCGACGCCCGAGCAGGCGCGGGTGCGGGACCTTTTTCAGGCCCTGCAGCGCGGCACCGTCGACCGAAGCTCGTTCTCCCCGACCGGCAATTTCTATTTGACCTCAACCGTGCTTGCGGATCTGCGCTCGAGCCTGAGCCCGTTGGGACCGGCGCGCCTGATCGAACTTGAACGCGAGGCGGAGCGCGGCGGCATGACGCTGCGCCGCTGGAAAATCCTCTGTCGTGCGGCCCGCCTCGAAGCCATCGAACGCAGCAATCCCGACGGCAAGTTCGAGGAGTTCATGATCGCCAAGCGAGAGGATTAAACCCCACCATTAAC
>DATLVV010000226.1:0-6022 GCA_035577165.1 Steroidobacteraceae bacterium
GCGGCGCCGCTCCAGAAATCCATCGAAAGTGAGCTTCGAGGCCAAAATGGTGGCGAGCGCGACCAGGATGAGCGCAATGATCAGCGCCACCCCCCGCTGTCTTGTCATGCGCTTCGCGCACCTTCCAACGGGGTCGCGGCGACCCCGTCCGATAACGTGATTGAAAATCACGCGGCGACCTCGATCACCCGGCGGATGCGTCCCCAATCCTTGAATTCGATGATGACTTCGACCGCGACCGGGCGCGTCCAGAGGCTGTCGGGCGGCGGCATGGTCGCCGGCGGCCACTGGCTTTGCCAGGTCTGATTGCTGTCGAGGTAGCGCAATTGAATCGCCTTGATGCCGGTGAATAGATCTTGTACCACCGGCTGGTTGCCCTGCACCGTGTCCAAGTTCACTTGATAGCTGCGCTTCAGCACATCGTTCACCAGTGAATAGGACACCCGCTGCAGGGTGCTGCGTTGTTGGCCGGCCGTATTCGACCAGCCCGCACGGGTCAGATCCGCGATCTGGGCCGCGCTCGCGCTGGTATTGCCGCCGAGTCCGGAGCCGGAGTCGAAGCTTTGACTGGAAAAACTCTGACCGGCGAAGTCCATTCCCGGACTCGAACCCGAATCCGAACCGGAACTCGCGCCGGTATCGGTCCCGGTGCTCAGGGTGGCGACCCCGCTCTTGGCCTCCAACGCCGGCAAGCGCGACTGACCGAGGATATCGCGCACCGGGCGTGGCACCATTTCCGCAAAATCCTGCATCATCATGCGCATTCCGAACTCGATCTCGCGCGAGCGCTTCAGCGATTCCTCGGTGCGCTCGGCGGAGATGCGCGCAGCCCGGTAAGTGCCGTAGCCGAGGGCGGACATGATTCCCAGTATCAATAACGCCACCAGTACTTCGATCAGCGTGAACCCCGCCTGGCCCTGCCGGCGGCGCCGATTGCCGCTCATGGGTTGGACCGCGGTGTGGAGTTGGGGGTCGGGGTCGGTGGCGTGGGCGTGGGCGGGGTCGGGGTGACCGGCACCGGGGTTGCACCGTTCGGCGGCGTGACAGGAGCGGCGCCGGGCGTGGTGCCGGGCGCCGCCCCGGCCGTGGCCGGGGTGGCCCCCAGGGTCCAGTCCACGTTGGAACTGCCGAGCGGGGAAAGTGCACTGCCGAGAAACCCGGTGGATTCGGCCAACGCATTGCCCTTGGTTTTCGCGTCCCCGGCATAGACGCGCACCACGACCCGCTTCATGGTGGGAATGCTGGTGTCGAAATAGCGGGTGTCGTAGTGCCAGGTGCGATTGGAGAAGCTGATCTCGCCGGTGTCGGCGTTCTGTCCGAACTTGATGAGATTCAGCCGCACTTCGGAGATTCGATTGAGCGCCATCCACTGCGCCAGGGTCTTGTCGCGCAAATAGCCGCTGGTGCGCGCCGTGCCGCTGACCGCGACCATCAGCGCTGCCAGGCCCATCGCAACGACCATCAAAGCCACCAACACCTCGACCAGCGTGAAGCCGCGGCTGCCGCGCCGGCTCACGTGCGCTTCTCCGGCTGCTCGGAACCAACCCGGGAAATCTTGCCCAGCGCATCGCCGTCCACCGAGGCCGTCGCCGTGGTCCCGTCGCGCATCAGGGTCAGGCGAAACGGCGTCCCTTCGCCGCTCGCCGCGATCGCCACCTGCGGAGTCGGCGGCGCCTCATCGCTCGATAAATTCCGGTCGATGGGTTTGATCACGACGATCTGCGAATCGAGCTGCAACTGAAAGTTCAAGCCCTTGGGCAGTTCGCGATGGCGGAATTCCGACTCTTGATCGAGGGTCAGCCAGCGATCGCGGCGCGGCTCGTACACGACGAATTCATAGGCTGAGGGTTCGATGCGCAGGCCGAAATCCCGGCCCTCCAGGAGCGCGCGCTCGTGCAGCAAACCGATCAGGCCCGCGATGCGCCGGCTCTCTTCGTCGAGTTGAGTGTCGCGCCCGGTGGTGCCGACCGACAGGATGGCGAGCGAAATCACGATGGCCATGATCACGACCACCACCAAGATCTCGACGAGCGTGAAGCCCTTGCTGCGCATGTTGCCGCCCGCCGAAGCGGCGCGCTTACTTTTGTTCGAGCGTCGCGGTGCTGATGTCGGCGTCGTAGCCCTCACCGCCGGGCTTGCCGTCGCGTCCGTAACTCGTAATTTCGTAGTCACGGCCGTCGGGACCTGGACTCACGTATTGGTAGATGTTGTTCCACGGATCCTTCGGCAGGGACCCCAGGTAGCCGCCCGAACGGTAGTTCGTGATGGTGGGATCCGCGGGTTGTTTGACCAAGGCCTGAAGGCCTTGTTCAGTGGTCGGATACTTGAAGTTGTCCAGCCGGTACAGGTCCAAGGCGGTTTGAATCGCCCGGATATCGCTTTGCGCACGCGTGACGCGGGCCTTATCGACGTTCTCCAGAATTTTTGGCACCACGAGTGCGCCCAGCACTGCGAGAATGACCACCACGACCATGATTTCAATAAGAGTAAAGCCGCGCTGGCGATTAGGCATAGTGTCCTCGTGAATTCGATGAATGATACCAAAATAAGGGACCGCGATGCCCCGTGACACCGCAAATCGCCTGACGGCGATCGCTGCCGCACTCCAGTGGGATCGCGGCCGCTGGATTTGGTTGCTTGCGCTGCTGTTGGTGATGGACGCGGTGTTGGGTCTTGGCGACAGCGTTGGGCAGCTGTTGCGCTATGATCGCAGCGCTATTGCGGCGGGTGGATGGTGGCGGTTGCTCACAGCCCACATCGTGCACCTGGACGCGCACCATCTGATTCTGAACGAGTTGGGTTTGGTGTTGGTGTGGTCCCTGTTCGCGCAGGACTACGATGCCGCGGAGTGGTGCGCCATCGTGCTGTCCGGAGCGTTGGCGATCAGCTGCGGTCTTTGGTGGTTGAGCCCGCGGGTCAGTTGGTATGTGGGTGCCTCGGGGGTGCTGCATTCGGCGATGGCCGCGGGCGCCGCGAAACACCTGGCGGAGCGGTCATGGGATCGTTGGCTGCTCAGCCTGGGTCTGTGCGCCAAGCTCGTGTGGGAGCAATGGAGCGGCTCCAAGGCGCCCTTGATCGTGGTCGACGCACACCTGTACGGCGCGTTGTGCGGGTTTGCCGTCGGCGCCGCACTTTGTTTGAGGATGGCTATAATTCGCCACCGATCTCGCGCATAGGAGGCTGGAGGCCCTAATCATGTCACTTGCGTTTGTATTTCCCGGCCAAGGATCACAGTCCATCGGCATGATGAGCGCGCTGGCGAGGGTTTCGCCGTTGATCGAAGCGACCTTTGCCGAGGCCTCGGCGGTGTTGGGCTACGATCTGTGGCGTCGATGCCAGGACGGACCCGCCGAGCTGCTCAACTCCACGGAGTGCACGCAGCCCGCGATGCTGACGGCCGGCGTCGCCACCTATCGCCTGTGGCGCGAGCGCGGCGGAGCTCAACCTCGATTGATGGCGGGCCACAGCCTCGGCGAATTCACGGCACTCGCAGCCTCCGGGACTCTGGAATTCAGGACCGCGGTGGATCTGGTGAAATACCGCGGCGAGCTGATGCAATCCGCGGTGCCGCCGGGTCAGGGCGCCATGGCCGCGATTCTCGGGCTCGAGGATCTCGACATCGAAGAGGCCTGCCGGCAGGCTGCCCAGGACGAGGTGGTGGAGGCGGTCAATTACAACGCGCCGGGGCAGGTCGTGATCGCCGGTACCGCCGCCGCGGTGGCGCGCGCCATCGAGATCGCGACCGCCAAAGGTGCCCGCCGAGCTTTGGCTCTGCCCATCAGCGTTCCCGCGCATTCATCGCTGATGCAGCCCGCCGCCGAACAATTGCGAGTGCGGCTCGAGAACACCGCGTTCACGCCGGCGGCGGGCATTGCCGTCTACGGCGTCGACGTCAAGACTCATTCGAGCGCCGAAAGTATTCGTGCCGGTCTGGTCAAGCAGCTGTATACGCCGGTGTATTGGGCGGCCACGGTGCGCACCATGATCGCGGCGGGAGCAACCCAGATCGTGGAATGCGGACCGGGTAAGATTTTGACCGGCTTGAATCGGCGGGTCGACAAGAATCGCGATCTGAAGATGATGGCGCTGGAAGACCCGGACGGCCTGGACGAGGCGCTCGCGGCGGTCAAACATTGACGAGGTAGCACATGCTGAATGGAGACATTGCCTTGGTGACCGGCGCGACGCGCGGCATCGGCGCCGCCATCGCGGATCGATTGAGCCGCGACGGCGCGCGAGTCATCGGCACGGCCACGACCGCGGACGGGGCTGCGCGCATCAGTGAGAATCTGGCGGCGCGCGGCGGTCGCGGTGCCGTTCTCGATGTCGTAAAGCAGGATTCGATCGAGGCGTTGCTCGCGGACATCGAGGCCAAGGAAGGTGCCGTCGGAATTCTGTGCAATAACGCGGGCATCACGCGCGACACCTTGTTGTTGCGCATGAAGGAGGAGGATTGGGGCGCCGTGCTCGACACCAATCTGGCCTCCGTATTCCGGCTATCCAAGGCGGTCTTGCGCGGCATGATGAAGGCGCGCAAGGGCCGCATCGTCAGCATCACCTCGGTGGTGGGTTTGACCGGAAATCCCGGTCAGGCCAACTATGCCGCCGCCAAGGCGGGAATCATCGGCTTCACCAAATCGCTGGCCCGGGAGGTGGGCTCGCGGGGCATCACCGTGAATGCCGTCGCACCCGGTTTCATCGACACGGACATGACCCGGGCGCTCGGCGAGGCGCAGCGCGCCACACTGAACGCCCAGATACCCTTGGGAAGGCTGGGGCAGCCGGCCGACATTGCCGCGGCGGTGGCTTTTCTATGTTCCCCGGACGGTGCCTATATCACCGGTGAGACCATGCATGTGAACGGCGGAATGTATATGCCCTAGGAGACAGGCCCCCACCTTAAGGGCCCTAACTCGTCCGGGTTTGTCAATACGAACCTGGCGGAAGGGATGTCAAATGTGCGTTCAAGGTAGCCGTCGCCCCCATGTTCACATAAAATACGCGCCCGATACCCTAAGGCTGGTCGCGGGCTTTTGTCAGTTTCCGTGCATAAATAGCAATTCCGAGAGGACACCATAACGATGAGTACTGTTGAGCAGCAGGTTAAGAAGATCGTGGCCGAACAGCTGGGCGTGAAGGAAGAAGAAGTTACCAATGACGCCTCGTTCGTCGACGATCTAGGGGCAGACTCGCTGGATACGGTTGAACTGGTAATGGCGCTTGAGGAAGAATTCGAGACCGAAATTCCTGACGAGGACGCCGAAAAAATCACCACAGTTCAGCAGGCCATCGACTATATCAATTCGCACAAGGGCAAGGCCTGACCGCATTGGGTGAGCCGCCGTTGAGCAAACGACGAGTCGTCATTACCGGTTTGGGAATCGTTTCTCCGGTGGGCAACGATGTGGCAACCGCGTGGGCCACCATACTTGCCGGCCGCAGCGGCATTGGTCCGGTGACGCGATTCGACGCCGCCAGCTTTCCTACGCATTTTGGCGGCGAGATCCGGCAACTGGATCTCGCGCCCTACATGAGCACGAAGGATGCACGACGCATGGATGCCTTCATGCAGTACGGCGTGGTCGCCGGCATGCAGGCCATGCGCGATTCGGGACTGACGGTGACCGAGTCGAATGCCGACCGCATCGGCATTCTGATGGGCTCCGGAATGGGCGGCCTGGAGTCGATCGAGGAAGCCTACGACAGATATCTCGACACGAGCTCGCCGAAAAAAGTGTCGCCGTTCTTCATTCCGGCCAGCATCATCAATCTGGTCAGCGGGCACTTGTCGATCGCATTCGGAATCACCGGCCCCAATCTCGCCGTTGCCACGGCCTGCACCACCTCGACGCACGCGCTCGGGCTTGCGATGCGGCTGATTCAGTACGGTGATGCCGACGCCGTCCTGGCAGGAGGGTCGGAAATGGCCACCTGCGTCACCGGCATGAGCGGCTTCGCCCAAGCCAAAGCCCTGTCACAGCGCAATGACGACCCTCAGGCCGCCAGCCGCCCCTGGGACAAG
>DATLVV010000227.1:0-2920 GCA_035577165.1 Steroidobacteraceae bacterium
CCTGCACGGTCAACGTTTCCCCCGCAATATCGAAACTGGGGGACATGATCAGCTTCGATATTGCGGGGGAAACGTTGACCGTGCAGGTGGCCGCGCCGTCCAGCAGTCCCGGCGGAAATACCAGGAAGAAATTCGGGCGGAAGCTGTCCCAGCGAATCTTGCGGATGCTGGCCACCTGCACGGTCAACGTTTCCCCCGCAATATCGAAGCTGATCATGTCCCCCAGTTTCAGCTGCAGGGCTTCTTGGTATTCGGTCGATATGGATACCAGGGGCTTGCCGGCGTCGGCGGGTTTCCACCAGGAACCGGCAATCAATTGATTGTCTTCCATCAGTCCCGCGGACCAGGTCAGGTTCTGTTCCCGTTCCAAGAATCCACGGCCGGCATCGCCCGGAAATTTCAAGGATTCGGCAGGCTTTGCATTGATGGCGGCAATGCGCGCACGCACCATGGGAAACAGCTGCGGCTGTCCCAGTCCCCGCGATTGCAGGAAGTCCTGCAAGGACTGCCGCTCCTCCGGGCGGATATTGATCAGGAAGTTGTTGGGGACATCGGCCGGCAGACTGCGCCGCCAATCGGCGAGCAGATCGCCGCGCACCACCGCCAGGAGCAATAAGACCATCAGCCCCAGGCCGAAGGCGACGATTTGCACGACGCTGTCCCCGCCGCGCCGCGAGACGTTGGCGAGCCCGTAGCGCCAGGCCACTCCCACGCCGCCGCGCAACCGGCCCGTGAGACGCACCAGGCCGTACCCGGCCACGGTGAGCACGAGGCCCACGCCCAGCACCCCGGCAAGCACCGAGAACACCAGCTCCGCGTCGCGCACCAGGCTCCAAAGAATCGCGAACAAGGCCGCGAGCGCCAACAGGTAGCTCAAGCCGTAGCGCAGCGGCGGCGCGCTCACGCTCTTGCGCAGCACCCGGGCCGGGGGGGTGCTCTTCAATTGCAGCAGCGGCGGCAGCGCAAAGCCTATGAGCATGGCCAACACCGTGACCAGCGCAATGGGCAGCGGGGCGAGCGAGGCGGCCGGCAGCTCGGTGCGTATCAGGTCGCGCAGCAGCCATGCGAGACCCGATTGCGCCAGGTATCCCAGCATCGCTCCGATGGCTACGGCAAACACCGCCAAGAGCGACAATTCGATGATGGAAATGGCCAGCACGAAACCTTGCGATGCGCCCATGCACTTCATCAAGGCCACAGTATCGATATGACGCGCCGCGTAGCGCCTCGCGCCCATGGCCACGGCCACGGCCGCCAGCAGGACCGAGGCGAGGCTGGCCAGATTGAGAAATCGGCTGGCGCGATCGATCGCGGAATTGAGCTGGCGGCTGGATTCATCGACCTCGCGCAGCCGTTCGCCCGCCGTCTTGGTCGACACGACGTACTCGCGGAATGCGTTGACCGGTTCCGCGGCACCGGCGAACAACGCGGCATAGGTCACGCGGCTGCCGGGCTGAATCAGCTGGGTGGAGGCGACGTCGTCATAATTGAGCAAGGCGGCGGGTGCGAGATTCACGAAACCGGTGCCCTGATCCGGGCGGTAGTCGAGCACCTGAGTGACCCGAAACGACGCCGTGCCGATTCTCATCGCCGCTCCCAGCTCCAATTTCAATTGCGCGATGATGCGTGCGTCGATCCAGACTTCGCCGCGGCCGGGGATCCGGTCGGTGGCGCGCGCAACGCCGAATGGCGCATCCGCGATGCGTACATGCCCGCGCAGCGGGTAACTCGCGCTGACCGCGTTGAGCGCCGCCAATTGGCTCAGCTCGCCGCTGAATATTGCGGTGGGAAAGGCCAGAATTTGCGCGCTCTTCAGGCCCCGGGCCCGGGCTTCCTCGAAGTACCGCGCCGGAATGGGGTTGGGAGATTCCAAGCGCAAATCCGCGGCCAATACTTCGGCCGCCTGCGCCCGCACGCCCTGCGAGATCCGGCTGGTGAAAAAGCCGACGGCGGTCAAGGATAGGACTGCAACGGTCAGCGCCAGCAGCAGCACCGACAGCTCGCCGGATTTGAGATCGCGCCACAGATTGCGCAACGCGAAGCGCGCGATTTGCATCAGTTCACCGTGTGGCCCGCGTCGAGTTCCAGAATGCGATCGCAGCGGCTCGCGAGCGTTCGATCGTGGGTGACCAGCACCAGAGTGCTGCCCGTGCTGCGGTTGAGGTCGAACAGCAGATCGGTGATGCGCTGCCCGGTCGCGGTGTCCAGATTTCCCGTGGGCTCATCCGCGAACAGCACGGCGGGGTGCGTGACGAAGGCGCGCGCGATCGCGACGCGCTGCTGCTCGCCGCCGGACAACTGCTTTGGATAGTGTGCAATCCGCGGCGTCAATCCCACTTGCGCAAGCGCGGTCACCGCGACCTGCCGCGCATCGCGGCGGCCGCTGAGTTCAAGCGGCAGCATGACGTTTTCGACGGCGGTGAGCGACGGAATCAAATGGAACGACTGAAATACGAATCCGACATGCCGGCCGCGAATGGCGGCGCGGCCATCCTCATCGAGCAAGGTCAGATCGACGCCGGAGATCATGACTCGGCCGGTGCTCGGTGAATCAAGTCCCGCGAGCAGCGCCAGCAACGTGGACTTACCCGCGCCGGAGGCGCCGACGATCGCCAGGGTTTCCCCGGTTCGCACACGAAGGCTCACATCGGCGAGAATGGTCAACGGACCCTCGGGACTCGCGACGGTCTTCGACACATTGTTCGCTTCGAGAACTATTTGATCTTGCATTGAGGAGCGCCCGTGAAGCGGCTTTTAGTCCTACTCGTGTTGGTTGTTGGATCCATCTCGGCCAGGGCCGAAACACCGGTGATTCTCGTGTTCGGCGATAGCATCAGCGCCGGCTACGGGCTGACGCACGCAGAACAGGGCTGGGTGGCATTGCTGCAGACGAGGCTCAAGGATCAAGAGTACGGTTACC
>DATLVV010000228.1:0-24621 GCA_035577165.1 Steroidobacteraceae bacterium
GGAACCATCGTCGGCGACCACGAGCTGCCGCTGGTCCGCCTTGCAGTTGCGCATCCGCGACCAGGTCAGCAGCGTGACCCGCCCCGGCGGTTCGTCAAAGGGGTCGCTCCACCAGCCGAACAACAGCCGCCAAACACCTGAATACAGCGGATTCGAGTCGCGCAGCCGATCCAATCGAACGCGGGCCAGAATGATGCCGGCCCCCTCCAGCGATTCGAGGTAGCGCGAGGGGCTGCCGCCGAAGGCCTCGTTAGCGGGATCCGTCACCAACACAATCTTGAGATTGGGCCGCGCGTGTTTCCGGTTCAACAGGTGCTGGGCCAATTCGCGGCTCAGCGGCGACCGGTCGAGCACGATCAATTGCTCGGCGTGATCGATCGCCGCCAATTCGGCGGCCGGTGAGCCGCCGCGCGGTGGCGAGTCGTCCAGAAAATCCACCTCGGATTCGGACAGGCGGGCGATTTGCGAGACAGTGTGGGTGCCCGGCGGCAGCGGCTTGGCTGAATTCCAGAAAATCACGCCGAGCCAGGCGATCGACAGTGCCAGGACCGTGAACTTGGCGGCGCGCCTGCCTCGCGAAGTGCCGTCGGCCACGGCTCCTCAGCCCGTCTCGCCGGCCGGAGTTTCTGCAGCTTCGAGCTCCGCGCCCGCCTCCATCCAACGGCCCTCGAGCGCGGCCGCATTGCGGTTCAAATCTGCATACTGCGCCTGTAGCCCTGGGTCCAGGGGATGATTGCAAAGTTCCCCTTCGACCTGGGTTCGCTGGGCGGTGATCTCCGCGATGCGCTTCTCGATCTCCGCGATCTCGCGCCGCAATCGCCGCACATTCACGGCGTCCTCGGACGCGCCCTTCGAGGCAGGATCCTTCGAGGCGCTGCGCTTCGCGCCCTTCGTCGCCGCGTTGTCGCACCTCAACCATTGCTGATAGTCATCCAGGTCGCCGTCGAACACCCGCAACCTGCCGTCGGCAACCAGCCACAGGGAATCCGCGACTGTCTTGATCAGGTGTCGATCATGGGACACGATCACCAAGCCGCCCTCGAAACTTTGCAGCGCTACGTTAAGGGCGTGCCGCATATCGATATCGAGATGATTGGTCGGTTCATCCAACAACAATAGATTCGGACGCCGCGCCACCAGCAACGCCAGGGTCAGGCGCGCCTTCTCGCCGCCCGAAAATCGCCCAACCGGCTCGAACGCGCGGTTGCCCTCGAAGCCGAATCTGCCCAGGTGGTCGCGCACCCGCTCATCGTCGCCTTGCGCGAAATCCGCTCCGCCGCGATTGCGCAGATGCCAGAAGCCGTGGCAATCCGGCTGTAGCTGCTCCAGCTGCTGCTGCGCAAAGTAGCCGACGCTCAAATCGGCGGCGGCCACGCGTCTGCCCGCGAGCGGCGCCGCTTCGCCCGCCAGCATCCTGGTCAAGGTGGATTTGCCGCAGCCGTTCGGCCCCAACAGTGCTATCCGATCCTGCGGACCGATCGAGGCGTTGATGCCGCTCACGATCCGGGTATTGCCATAGCCGCAGGCGGCGTCCTCGATCGTCAACAGCGGGCGCGGCGTCTTGAGCGGCGCGGCAAACTCGAACTCGAACGGGCTGTCGACATGTGCGGGAACGATGCGTTCCATGCGCTCCAGCATCTTGATCCGGCTTTGCGCCTGCCGCGATTTCGTTGCGCTGGCCCGAAAACGGTTTACGAACGAGGTGATCTCCGCCACACGCTGCAGCTGCCGCGCTTGCAGCGCCTGCTGCAGCGCCAATTCCTCGGCGCGCTTCTGCTCGAATTGCGAGTAGTTGCCCGCATAGGCGTGGATGGCGCGATTTTCGATATGCAGCACCCGGTCGATGATGGCGTCGAGAAACTCACGATCATGCGAAATCATCAGCAGGGTGCCGGAGAAGGCGCTGAGCCAATCCTCGAGCCAGACGATGGCGTCCAGATCCAGGTGATTGGTCGGTTCATCGAGCAGCAGCAAATCGGCCCGCGAACACAATGCGCGCGCCATTCCCAAACGCACGCGCCAGCCGCCGGAGAATTCTGCGACCGGGCGCGGGTGATCCGCCGTCTTGAAACCGAGCCCGTGCATGATCGCCGCTGCCCGCGCCCGCGAGCGATAGCCGTCAATGCTCTGATACGCGGCATGGGCTTCGGCAAGCTCCATGGCGGCGTCGCGCGATTCAGCCTCGGCAATCGCGGCGAGCACTTTGCGCAGTTCCCAATCGCCATCCAACACGAATTCAATCGCGGCACGCGGACTTGATTCGATCTCCTGCTCGACGCACCCGATCTTCAATCCGGCAGGGGCTTCGATGTCGCCCCGGTCCGCGTGCAGCTCGCCGCGAATTGCCGCAAATAGACTGGATTTACCGGAGCCGTTGGCACCGGTGATGCCAACCTTGTTGCCGCGGAAGACGGTGAAGTTGACCTGCTCGAAGAGCGGCTCAGGACCGCGCCGCAGGGTGAGATCCCGAGCGGATAACACAGCTAGGCGCCCAGGGCTACGAGGACAATCGCATCGGCCGCAAAACTGTGGGAACGCACAATGCCGCGTGATACGCCCCGCCGGCCTTCTGGCCCGACAGAATGGCGAGCATCTTGTTCGCTTCCATGGCATCGCCGAACAGGCGTCCCTGCGCGTAGTAGCATCCATGCTTGCGCAGGAATTCGAGCTGGTCGCTCGCCTCGACGCCCTCGGCAATCACTTCCAGATCGAGGCTCCTGCCCATGTCGATGATGGTGCGCACGATGGCGGCGTCGTTGCTGTCCACCGCAACGTCGCGAACGAACGATTGGTCTATTTTCAACGTGCCGATCGGAAATTGCTGCAATGCCGACAGCGAGGAATATCCGGTGCCGAAATCGTCGATGGCGAGATTCAAGCCCATCGCATACAGCTCGTTGAGAAGTCCAATGGTGCGCTTCGGGTCCGTCATCAAGGTGGTTTCGGTGACCTCCAGCTCGAAACAGGTGGGCGACACCTCGTGCTTGCGGAACACGCCGCGGCAGCGCGAAATGAAGCTGGATTGCTTGAGTTGACGCAGCGACAGGTTGACCGCGATGCGCCCGGGCTCGGGCACGATCCTCTGCCATTCGCGGTAATCCGAGCACACCCGGTTCAACACCCATTCGCCGATGTCCAGTATCAGGCTGGTTTCCTCGGCCAGAGGAATGAATTGCGAGGGGGGAATGTCGCCATGCCCGGGGAGCCGCCAGCGCAACAGCGCTTCCGCGCCGACCACCCGGCCATCCCGCAGATCCACCTTGGACTGATACAGGATCACCAGCTCGTCGCGCTCCAGCGCGCGCCGCAGCTTGCTTTTCAACATCAGGCGTTCGACCGCCGCGGCATTCATGTCAGGCACGTAGAACGCAAAGGTATTGCCGCCGTTTTGCTTCGAGTGATACATCGCCGCATCGGCATTGCGGATCAAATCGATCACATTCTCGGCGTCATAGGGACAGATGGCGACGCCGACGCTGGCGGTGAGATACACCTCTTGCTGGTTCACATAGAACGTGCGGCTTATTTCGTCGAGCAAGGTGCGCGCAAGGCTGCCGATGGCGGCGCGATTGTCCACGTCCGGCGGCAGATCATCGACGAACATGGCGAACTCGTCGCCCGCCAGGCGTCCGATGACCGTTTCCTTGCTCAAACTGCGCGTCAGCCGCTCGCTCAGGATCTCCAGAGTCCTGTCGCCCGCGGCATGGCCGAAGGTGTCGTTGACCTCCTTGAAGTGGTCCAAATCCAGGTATAGGAGCGCGAGCGAGCGCTGGTTGCGGCGCGCGCGCGCGATGGATTGCTGCAGCAGGTGCTGAAACTGCATGCGATTCGGCATCTTGGTGAGCGTGTCGTAGCGCGCCAGATAGCGGATTCGCCGCTCGGCGCGTTTGCGCTCGGTGATGTTGCGCGCCACATAGATGTTGCCCTGGAACTGCGGATCTTCGGTGGTGATCGCGGAACTGGCCATGGAAACCGGAATGGTTTGGCCGCTGGCGGTGCGCAACACGGTCTCGCGCGCTTCGGGCGCCGAATTGGTGAAGTCGAAGGCGCCGCGGTGCGCATCGTCGATGAAGCTGACCAGCGGCTTGTCCAGCAGCTCGGATTCCTGGTAGCCAAGCAGGCGCTGCGTCGCCTCGTTGCAGCTCTTGACGACGCCGTCCGGTGTGGTCACCAACACGGCATCACTCAGGCTGTTGAGCACGGTGTTCAGATAGTTCTTGGTGATGGTGGTTTCGTTCAATTTCTGCCGCATGCGCTCGAGCGCGAATTGCAGATCGCCGAGCTCATCGTGGCGCACCACCGCGAGCGGCCGGGTGTAGTCGCCCTCGCCGATCCGGTCGGCGCTCTTGACCAGGGCCGAGATGGGCCCCGCGAGCTGCCGGGCGATGAACCAGGCACCCACCAATCCCAACAGAAGCAGCGGCAGGGTGATGCCGGCCACCAAGCCTCGCATGCGCTTGACCTGCATTCCCTGTTGGCTCTCGAGCTGCTTGCGAATGCTGGCCAGGGTCTCCTGCATTTCGGCGCGGCTCATCCAGATCTGCAGACTGCCGACGCGCTGCACCGGGGCCGACACCAGATTCGAGTGGATGGTGCTTTGGAACACGAACCAGTCGCCCGTCTGGAGCAGGGGGTCGCCGCCGCCGAACAACACGTTTCCGTGAGCGTCCAATACTTCGACTCTTTCGATATCCCGCTCGTCGAGCAGACGCTGGGCGATGGATACGACAGCCGTCTTGTTGCCCGAAGTCAATGCGGACGCGAGCGAGCTGCCGGTGATCTCGGAGAGGCTGCTGGCACGCGTTTCGAGGTCGGCCTCCAGCTTCTGCGCCACGGTGGCGTAGGTGAGCTGATTGACGTCGGCGGCATCGACCCGGTGCTCGTAGAAGGCCAGGCCGCCCAATACCAGCGACAGCACCGCCCCGACCGCCAGTGCAAGCAGCAAGTACTTGGTTTTTAAGCTTCGAGCCATTGACTACGCCAACCAGCCGTTCGAGTTGCGGTTCCCCGGAGGAATGATACTCGTTCACGCCCAACCCTATAAGGGGCAAGGGTACAATCTGCCGATGGATGCCAGACATGCGAATTGATATCTATTCCGACACCGTTTGTCCCTGGTGCTATCTCGGCAAACGCCGTTTCGACGTGGCGGTGGCCGCACGGCCGCATTTCGAGCCGCGCGTGACCTGGCGGCCGTTCGAGCTGAATCCCGACTTGCCGGCCGACGGCGTCGATCGCGCCGCCTACCTGGCAGCCCGGGTCGGCGATGCAGAGCGTGTGGCCGCGGTGCATGCCGAGCTGCAGCGGCAGGGGGAGGCCAGCGGCATCGATTTTCGATTTGATTTAATACGACGCATGCCGAATACACGCCGGTCGCATCTGTTGATCGCCCACGCGGCCCGCTCCGGGCTGCAGGCCGCCGTCAAGGAGCGCATCATGCGCGCCTACTTCGAAGAGGGCAGCGACGTCGGGGACACCGAAGAATTGGTGCGGCTCGCCGCAGAGGTGGGTCTTTCGGAGCGCGCGGCCCGCTCTGCGCTGGTCTTGCGCTCCGGTCAGGACGGCGTTATTGCCGCCGAACGCCATGCCGGGGTCCTGGGGATCACCGGCGTGCCGACCTTCGTATTCGACGGCCAATACACCGTTTCAGGTGCACAGGACGTGGGGACGCTGGCGCGAATCTTCGACCAGGTCGCCGATTTTGCCGCTTCCCGCGACATCGCCTCGTGAAGAATCCGGCCGCCTCATGAAGAATCTTAGCTTGTGAACGAAGCTGAGCTGACCGGCCGGGTCCGGACTCACATCACCGACCTGGCGGAGCCGCGATGCGCTCTGCACGCGCACGTGGTCGCGCCCTTCCTGAGCATGCGCCGCGCTGCCGCGGCCGACGGATTCGAGCTCGCGCCCTGGAGCAGTTTTCGCGACTTCTCGCGGCAGCTCACGATCTGGAACGGGAAATTCAGCGGCGAGAGACCGATGCTCGACGCGGAGAGCCGGCCCATCGAGGCGCGCTCCCTCAGCGATTCGGCGCGCATCGACACGATATTGCTGTGGTCAGCGCTTCCGGGCGCCAGCCGCCATCACTGGGGGACGGATGTCGATCTCGTCGATGCGCGCGCGATCGCGCCGGAGTACCGGGTACAGCTGACGCCGCAGGAGTTCGCGCCGGGTGGACCTTTCGCCCGGCTCGCCGGGTGGTTGGAGGCGCACGCGGCCCGGTTCGGATTCTTCCGCCCCTATCGCGGCGTCATGTCGGGCGTCGCGCCCGAACCCTGGCATTTCAGTTTTGCACCCACCGCCGAGAATGCGCGCCGGAATTTAAGCCCCGCGGTGTTGCATGCCGCCCTCACTGCGGCGCCGCTGCTCGGCAAAGAGCATGTGCTTGCACGGCTCGAGGAGTTGCATGCACGCTTCGTTGCGGCGATCGACTGGCCCTAGAGGCGGCGGCCTGCGCGCTCAGGTCCAGAGAGCCTTGAGGTGAGTCAGCATCAGGCCGCGCACCTGGCCCAGTTGATTGTCGCCCGAGGTGAACAGCGGCGGATTTCGCCGCAGCATGAGCCAGCGTTCGGTGCGCAGTACACGGTGCAAGAAAACCAGATTGCGGTCGATGGCCTCGAGGTAGGGATTCTTGCCGTCGAACAGAGTTTCAACATACCGGTAGGCATGTTCGAATTCACCCTCCAGCCGCTGCACGCGTGTTTCGCGCACGAATTCCGGAGTTTGCCGCAGTAGATCCAACCCCGAGCTATAGCGGACCTGCAGGGCGCCGTCGGTACCGGTCGCGGCGGCGATTCCGCCGAGCACGAATTCCGGATACAACCGGTCGCGGCACTTCTCGAGATAGCAGCGATCCGCCATTTGCGCGATCAAATCCGCGGTGCCCAGCAGGTGCCCGAGCTTGCGGTCGCGCGGATCGGCCAATTGGATCTGGTCGAGTTTGATTTCATAGCCGGTGAAATGCACGATGCGCGTCGACACCGGCACCCAATTTTCCATGCCGATGCTGGGCAGGAAGCGGGCCAGGAATCGCGCACTGCGCGTCACGTGGTAAAGGGTGAACTCGGCGCCGTTGCGATGCTGCCGGTCGCCGAACTCGCGAATGTAACCCGCATCGTGAAACAGCGATGTGACCAGCGCCATCACCGCACGCTCGGCGCCGAAGCGCATGCGAGTCTCGACGCTGCGCTCGTAGCCCACCAACAGGCGCGCCATCGCCAAGGTCATGTCGAGCGAGTGCTGCCGGTCGTGATAGACGGTGTCGACGCCGTGATAGCCCGGCATGCGGCCCGTGAAAAGCTTGTCGAATTCCTCGAACGAAACCGCCACTCTGTCGAACGATTCGCCGGGAAACGCTGAAGCAAAAAGCTCACGTACCGCGGCGGTTACGGCCGCGGTGGAACTGACTTGTACTGAATTCGTAACGTCATAGTCGTTACGGCGTAGGTCATGCATCCGGGGAAGTTTAGGCTCTTAGGGCCCCGGGCGCCACGTACCTAGTTCTCCTTTGTTGCAACGCTCGGGCGCCACGGGGCGGATATGTCAAGCGCCGGCGCCAATACGTCAATAGACCTTGATGCCGCCGAATTTGTGCCTGACGCGGCGCGCCAGGGTGGCGTACCCCAGCCAGAAACCGCCGGCCAGCGCCGCCAGCACCAGTGCAACCCCCACCCAGCGGTGCGGCCCCGCGGCCGCCGAAATGGCCGCCATGACGCCTGCCGGGGGCGCCGCGCCGGCTGCTGCGCCGCCGGTCACGCCCGAATGGGCCGCCCCCGAATCAGCCGCTCCCGCGGCAGGCGTCTGATCCGCACGCAGTGCGTCAAGTTCGGCTTGCTTGTCCTTGAGCGCGCTTTTCAACTGCTCGAGTTCGCTGCGCGCGGCCGCCTCGGCCAGCGCCGGCGTGGTCGCGCGGCTGCGGTCCAATTCCTCCTGGAGTTTTTTGACCCTCACCGTGGCAGGCTCTTGGGTGGTGAGATAGGCGGATTTGACCCAGCCGCCGATGCCGTCGCTCAGGCGCACCTGGGTGAACTCGCCGTTGACCGCCAAAGTCTCGACACTGGCTCCCGAATGCAGGGTGGCCAGACGCTGACCCTGGCCGTTCTGTTCAGCGAAGACACCCAGCACCAGTTCATCGCTCACATACGCGGTCCCGGCTCTCGCCGCCGGCAGCGCCAGCAGCATGGCCGCCGCAAACGCCGGCAGCCTCGCCGCCGACAGACCCGAGGCGTTCACGCCGCGATTCCGGTTTGCTTGAGCAGCGGTCGCACGTCAGGTTCCCGGCCGCGAAACCGCACGAAGGCGTCCATGGCATCCAAACTGCCACCGCGCGCGAGAATCGAATCGCGGAAGCGGGCTGCCGTCGCGCTGTCGAACACCCCGGCCTCCTCGAAGGCCTCGAAGGCATCGGCGGCCAGCACCTCGGCCCATTTGTAGCTGTAGTAGCCGGCGGCGTAGCCACCGGCAAATATGTGGGCGAAACTCGCCGGCATCCGGTTGAAGGGCGCGGCGGGCACGACCGCCACCCGGCGCCGAACTGCGGCAAGGGTCTCGGCCACCTTGGCGCCCGATGCGGGATCGAAATTCGCGTGCAATTCAAAATCAAAACTCGCGAGTTCGATTTGCCGCAGCGTATCGAGCGCCGCGTTGAACGTGCGCGTGCCCAGCAGGCGCTGCAGCATGTCGACCGGCAGAGTTTCGCCCGTATCCACATGCGCGGATATGAGCGGCAGCACCTCGGGGCGCCAGACGAAGTTCTCCATGAATTGGCTGGGTAGTTCCACCGCGTCCCACGCCACGCCGTTGATCCCGGCAATGCTGGGATAGGCCACCCGGGTCAGCATGTGGTGCAACCCATGGCCGAATTCGTGGAACAGGGTGGTCACCTCGTCATGCGTCAACAACGACGGCGCGGCGCCGACCGGCGTCGTGAAATTGCACACCAGCTGCGCCACCGGCAGCGCCGATCCCGTCGGCAGGGATTTGGCGATGACGCATTCATCCATCCATGCGCCGCTGCGCTTCTCGGTGCGTGAATAGGGATCGAGGAAGAACCCGGCGACGACTCGCTCGTCCTGATCGAGCAGATCGTAGTAGCGCACACTGGGATGCCAAACCCCGACTCCCGGCCGTTCACGCACGGCGATGCCGTACAGCCGCCGAATCAGCACGAACAGGCCGGACAGCACCTTGGGCAGCGGGAAATAGGGCCGCAAAGCCTCCTGCGACACCCGGAAGCGGCTTTCCTGCAGCCGCTCGCCGTAGAACGCCATGTCCCAGGCGTTGAGCTTGCGGCCCGCGAATTCTTCGAGATCCGAGAACTCCTGGCGGGCCGCGGGCAGGCAGCGGCGCGCCAGGTCATCCAAAAAGCCGAGCACTTGCTTGCTGCTTTTTGCCATGCGCGTGGCCAGGGCGTAATCGGCAAAGTTTTTGAAACCCACCAAGAGCGCCAACTCGTGACGCAGCGGCAAGATGTCGGCAATGATGGGATTGTTGTCGAACCGCCCGGCGCTCGGGCCGAGATCCGATGCCCGCGTAACCCAGGCTTCGTAAATATCGCGGCGCAGCGGCTCGCTCTCGGCGCTCGCCATGATGGTCATGTAGGTGGGCTGATCGAGTTTGAACAGCCAACCCGGCTGATTCGCCTCGCGCGCATCGGCGGCCGCTCGATCAATCGCGTTCGCGGGCAGGCCCGCAAGTTCGGTGCTGTCGGTGACGCTGCGCGTATAGGCACGCCCGGCGTCGAGCACATTCTCGGAAAACTTGGTGGCCAGTTGTGCAAGGCGCTGGGCGACTTCGCAGTAACGAGTCTTTTCGTCGGGCTGCAAATCGACTCCGGCCAGCCGAAAATCGCGCAGCGCGTTGTCCACCACCTTGCGCTGCGACAGTTCGAGTGCGGCGCCCTCATGCTGCAGCACGTAGGCATATCCCGCTTGCAACGCGGTGTTCTGCCCGAGTTCCGAGGAATACGCGGTGAGCAACGGCACGCATTCGTTGTACGCCTCGCGCATCTGCGCAGAGTTCGCCACCGCGTTCAAATGGCCGATCGGGCTCCAGACGCGGCTCAACCGGTAGCTGAGCTCCTCGACGGGGGCGACCAGGGAAGCGAACGTCGGACGTGCCTGCGCCGTCAATTCCGCGAGCCGCGCGCGATTCTCCGCCAACACTTTCTCAAGCGCGGGACGCGCGTGGCTCGCTTCGATGCGGCCGAACGCGGGCAGCGATTCCAATTCCAGAAGAGGGTTGTTCACGTGCGGATTCTATCAGACGTGCAGCAGCATCCAGGTGAGGGCGGCCGAGCTGCCCACAAAACCCCCGATGCCGGCCAGTGCGCGGCGCCGGAATTTGCGCGCCAGCGTTTCACCGTCGGAGGCAGCCAGTAAGAAGGCCCGTCCATCGGTCGGATTCGCCAGAACGTTCAGGGAGGGCGGCCGGGTGGCCTCCGCGCGGGCGTCGAGAACCTGCCGGCGGGCGGCTGCGCGGGCTTGGTCCCACTCAGCGGCGCTCAACGCCCCATCGTGGTTGCTGTCGAAGCGTGCGAGCAGCGCTGCGGAGTCTTTTTTCCACGCGTGCAGCAATTCCGTTATCGCCCCTTCCGGGCTTTCGACGCTGACGCCGCCGAGGCTGCGGAAAGCGCCGATGGCGTACAGCTCTTGGTTCGCCTGCAAGCGGTACTCCGTGTAGCGGTATTCGTCGGTCACGAAATTGTCGACCAGCCAGGCGAACACCCCGGTGCCGTTCGGAATGTGCACCTGCGGCCATTCCGACGGCCCGTACCAGACATCGGTGGCGCCGGGGAACACTTCGGCGCCGCGCGGATCGATCAGGCATTGACCGGTGCCGTCATCCAGCAAGAAGGGCACGGAGCTGGTATCGCTTTGAACCGTCGACCACGAGCGCGACCGGCCGCTGTAGCGGCGCTGCTCGACTTTATAGCGCCACCAGGTGCAAGGCAGTCCGGTCAGCGGCGCCTTGTTGGCGGAATTCGGCGGCGGCACGCCGCGCCCGATGAGTTCTACATAGCCCTGCGCGGCGGAGCGCACCCGCGATGTGGGTGTGTCCTCGATGGTGCGATTTTTGGCCCACGCCCTGAACGCGTACCAAAACGAATACACGGCCGCCGCCGCGAGACCGGCAACCAGGAGCCAAAATTTGAATCGATTGCCGGACATGTCCGGTGGGTTCTTCGCGGTGTTCGGAGCGCTATGTGCCGAACAGTGCGCCCACGTTGACGTCGCGCTTTTCTTCGTCGGCGAATTCCAGCAGCTGCGCCGAAAGGAAGCCGAACTTCTGGGCGATGATCACATCCGGAAACACCTTCACCCGGATGTTATTCAGATTCACCTGGTCGTTGTACAGTTCGCGGCGGTCGGCGATGGATTCTTCGAGCGCGATGATCCTGCCCTGCAGCTGCTTGAAGGTCTCGTCGCTCTTCAATTGCGGATAGTTTTCGGCGACTGCGAACAACCGCCCGACGCCGGCCCGCAGTTGTTGCTCCGCCGCGCCGACGGCGGCGACATTCCCCGAGGTGCTGGCCTGACTGACGGAGGCACGGGCTCGCATGACCTTCTCGAGCGTTTCCTGCTCGAATTGCATGTAGCGTTTGCAGGTATCCACCAGTTTCGGCAGTTCGTCGTGCCGCTGCTTCAGCAGCACATCGATATTCGCCCACGCGGCCTTGATGTTCTCTCGCAGCCCAACGAGTCCGTTGTAGATACCGACGAGATAAACGATCAAAGCAAGGCCCAAGGCGAGGATCACCACGAGTCCGATCACCGTAGCACTCCCATGCGCGAGTTATGGACCCGCGCAGTATATCATTGGGTTTTTCACGTCATTGAGCACGGAGTTCACAGTGTCGGATCAAGCCTTCGATCTCATCAGCGTCGGCGGCGGCAGCGGCGGGCTTGCCTGCGCGCAGCGTGCGGCCGAATACGGCGCCAAGGCGGCCGTGATCGAACCGGGCCGCCTGGGAGGCACGTGCGTGAACGTGGGCTGCGTCCCGAAAAAGGTCATGTGGAATGCGGCGGGGGTCGCCTTGAGTCTGGCCGACGCCAACGACTACGGTTTCCAGGTCACCGTGGGCGACAGCGATTGGCAGGCTCTCAAGCGCAGGCGCGACGCGTACGTGCTGCGCCTGAACGGCATCTATGAGCGCAATCTCGCCGCCAAAGGGGTGACCTATGTGCGCGGCGCCGGGCGTTTTCTCGACAAGAACACCGTGCAGGTGAACGGTGAGCGCCTGACGGCGCGCCACATCGTGATCGCAACCGGCGGCACGCCGACGCTGCCGCAATTGCCCGGCGTCGAACATGGAATCACGTCGGATGGCTTTTTCGAACTCGAACAGCGTCCGAAGCGGGTCGCCATCGTCGGCAGCGGCTACGTTGCCTGCGAACTGGCCGGAGCTTTCCACGAGCTGGGCGCGCAGGTGGAGCTGTTCATTCGCAAGGATCGCCTGCTGACGAGCTTCGATGTGATGCTGGGTAAATCGTTGATGCGCGAGATGCGCGAGCAGGGCATGGCCGTTCATCACCACGTCGTGCCCGCAGCGGTGCGCGAGGACGCGGGACTGCGCACCCTGACGGCGGCTGACGGCCGGGAATTTGCCGGTTTCGATTGTCTGTTGTGGGCGGTGGGGCGCTCCCCCACCGTGGCCGGCCTCGACCTGGACAAGGCGGGCATCGCGGTCGATGACTGCAACTACGTGGTCACCGATGGTTTGCAGAACACCCCGGTGGCGGGCGTCTACGCCATCGGCGATGTGACGGGCCGCGCCGCCCTCACGCCGGTGGCAATCGCCGCCGGCCGGCGGTTGAGCGATCGCCTGTTCGGCGGCAAGACCGATCGCCGTTTGGAATACAGCATGATTCCGACCGTGGTGTTCACGCACCCGCCGATCGGTACCGTGGGTGCGAGCGAAGCCGAGGCGCGCGCCCAGCACGGCGACGCCGTGAAGGTTTACATCGCCGATTTCACGCCCATGTACCATGCGATGACCACCCGCAAAACCCACACGGACATGAAATTGGTTTGTGTCGGACCGGAGCAGCGCATCGTCGGCTGCCACATCATCGGCAGCGGCGCCGACGAAATGCTGCAGGGCTTTGCGGTGGCGATTCGCATGGGCGCCACCAAGCGCGACTTCGACGACACCGTGGCGATTCACCCGACCAGCGCCGAAGAGCTGGTCACCATGCGCTAGCTGGAGTTGCCTAGTTGTGCTGCGCGAGGGCTTGCAGCACCGGCTGGGTATCGGGTCGAATGCCGCGCCAGAGCAGGAACGATTCCGCCGCTTGTTCGACCAGCATGCCCCATCCCTTGGTGGTGCGCGCGGCATGCAGCGATTTCGCCCATAACGTGAACGGCGTGTGGCCGCGGCCATAGGCCATGTCGTAGCAAATTGTCGCTTCGCTGACGAGCCCGAGCGGCATCACCGGCATTTCGCCCTGCAGACTCGCCGAGGTCGCATTGATCACGAGATCATAGGGCGGACCGGTGAGATCGGCAAAACCGCATCCCGAAATCTGGCCCATGTCGGCGAACTCGGCTGCCAATTTGCGCGCCCGCTCAGGGGTTCGATTGGCGATGATCACCTCGGCCAATTCCCGCTCCAACAACGGACCGAGCACGCCGCGTACCGCGCCTCCCGCACCGAGAATCAATACCCTCTTGGCTGTAAGGTCGATTTCCAGGTTGCGTTCGAGATCGGCCGTGAGGCCGAGGCCGTCGGTGTTGTCGCCGAGCAGGGAGGTATCCTCAAAAAAGGCGATGGTGTTCACCGCCTGCGCCCGCTCGGCGCGAGGCGTCAGTTCGTTGACCAGCTCGGCCGCCGCCTGTTTATGGGGCAGCGTGACGTTCAGGCCGCGCACGCCGCCGGTGAACAAACGCAGCGCTTCGCGCCGAAAATTCTGCGGAGCGATGTCGAAAAGGCGGTACACCAGGTTCTGGGCAGTCGCTTTGGCAAACATGCCGTGAATGAACGGCGACCAACTGTGGGCAACGGGGTGGCCCACGACCCCGTATTGGTCCGGCGTGTCGGGTCCCTGCGCCTGGCTCACTCTTTGAGCCACTCCGCCGCGCGTTTGGCGAAATAAGTCAAAATCCCGTCCGCCCCGGCGCGCTTCATGGATACCAAAGCCTCCAACGCCACCGCCTTCTCGTCCAACCAGCCGTTCCCGGCCGCCGCCATGATCATGGCGTACTCGCCGCTCACCTGGTACACGAAAGTGGGCATGCCGAAGCGATCCTTGACGCGCCGCACAATATCCAGATAGGGCAGACCGGGCTTGATCATGACCATGTCGGCCCCCTCGCTGATGTCGAGAGCCACCTCCCGAAGGGCCTCATCCGAATTGCCGGGGTCCATCTGATAGGTATGCTTGTTGCCGCTGCCCAGTTGCCCGGCGGATCCGACCGCGTCGCGGAACGGACCGTAGAAGCTCGACGCGTACTTGGCCGCATAGGCCAGTATCCGGGTGTTGACCAAGCCGGCGGTCTCGAATGCGCCCCGGATTGCCGCGATTCGCCCGTCCATCATGTCCGAGGGTGCAACCACGTCGGCACCGGCATCGGCGTGCGAGCGAGCCTGGCGCACCAGGGTTTCCACGGTCAAATCATTCATCACGTAACCCTGGTCATCGATCAGACCGTCCTGGCCGTGGGTGGTGAAGGGGTCCAAGGCCACATCGGTGATGACGCCGAGGTGCGGAAACTCCTTTTTGACGGCGCGCACCGCTGCCTGCGCAATGCCATTGGGATTCCATGACTCGCGCGCATCCAGCGTCTTTTTCTCCTTGGGGGTCACCGGAAACAGGGCAATGGCGGGAATCTTGAGCCGGACCAAGGATTCGCACTCGCGCAAGCATTCATCGACGGATAAACGCTCGATTCCCGGCATCGACGCCACGGGCTGGCGTTCGCCGCGGCCTTCGACCACGAAAATCGGGTAAATCAATGCGTCCGCGCTCAAGTGCGTTTCGCGCATCAAGCGGCGGGAAAACTCGTCGCGCCGCATGCGCCGCATGCGGGTGTTCGGAAATGAATCGGCGGCAATTCCGGTCATCTTGACTGTGACTCCTAACTTCAGCTACCACCGCACCGCGACTTACCAATGCCTGCCCCCGATTCGTGCCCGCGGCGGTCGGCGCCGTCGGCATAACGCGGTAATATCGCAGGGAAGATCTCTTCAGCCGGGTGCTGATTTAACCATGAACGATCAGGTTGGCGGAAATCAGAAGCAGGCTCGCTTCCAGAGATTGTGCCAATCACTGCGGCCGGATTTGCTGCGTTTCGCCTTCTGGCTGTCGCGCGACCGGGCTTTGGCCGAGGACGTCGTGCAGGAGGCCATGCTGCGTGCCTGGAAAGCACAGGACTCGCTGCTGGATGAAGCTGCGGCCAAGCCCTGGTTTCTGACCATCATCCGCCGCGAGTATGCGCGCAGCTTCGAACGCAAACGCTTTGTGACCGTGGACGTCGACGAATTGGTGGCCCGCGAAGAGCCGATGCTGGCTGCCGCCGATGAGCAGGATCTCGCTGAAATGCGCGCCGCCATGTTCAAACTAGCGGACGAATACCGGGAGCCGCTGATGATGCAGGTGCTGTTGGGGCTCTCCACCGCCGACATAGCCCGCGAACTCAATCTGTCGGGAGCCGCGGTGCTGACGCGCTTGTTCCGCGCGCGCAAGCAATTGCGCGTGCTCTGCGGCGAGGATACGAGCTTGGATCCACAAGAATGATGGACTGCACCGCCTACCGCCGGTCGATGATGGCCGATCCCGCCGACCCTAACGTTGAGCTGCGGGAGCACCGCGACGGTTGTCACGAATGCACGAAATTCACCGACAAGTTGCTGAGTTTCGAGGCGCGGCTGCATCGCGCAGCCCGCGTGACCCTGCCGGCCGGACAGCCGGCAGCGCAGCCGGCCGTGCCGCTGCGCCCCAGGGCGGCACCGCGCGCGATCGGCCACCGCAAAGGAATGCTCGCGATGGCAGCCAGTGTGCTGTTGGCCGTCGTGGTCGCGGGAGTCTTGTGGGTGGCAGCGCCCGGTGCCAGCCTTGCCGCCGATGTGGTCACCCACATGGGCGGAGAGCCGGATTCGTGGCTGCAGACCGACGTCTCCGTGGACAACTCCGAGCTGCAAGGCGTGCTGCGCGATTCCCATGTGAGATTGGCCGCCGGCGCGGGTCTGGTCAGTTATGCCGCCAGCTGTGCATTTCGCGGACACCATGTTCCGCATCTGGTGATTCAAACCGAATCGGGACCGATTACCGTCATGGTGCTGGTCCATGAAAGCGTGCAGAAGCCGGTGCGCTTCGACGAGCAGGGCTATCGGGGGGTTATCGTGCCGGTCGCCGGCCATGGCAGTCTGGCCGTGCTTACGCACGGTCCCGCCACGGATATCAAGACCGTCGAACTGATCGCTGCCCAAGTGCTGGATTCGATCACTTGGACCTCTTGAGTCAGATACCGACCTCGCCCAGCAGATCCACCAGCCGCCGCGCACTGGCCGCCAATGTCGGGTGATCGGCCTCGAATTGGATCGCGATTCTCTCCAGGCGGTCCGGCAGCGACCCATGCGCCGCGCCCGGGGCGGCCGCAGGCTTGTCGATCAAACGGTTGATGTCCTGCATCATCTCGCTCAACTGTTCCCTGGACTTGGGGTCCGCCCGAAGCGCGTCGGTCATCTCCGAATGCAGCTTGCTGACGAGGTCGCGTAACGAATCTTTGTCCATGGTGAGTCCTGAAAGTTGGAGCCCTATTGTGCCATTCGCTCGGGGGTCAGCCGGGCTATCTCCACGTAGCCGGATCCGGGCGCAGCGATTCCTTTGTGAATCGCGGCATAGGCATCGTTCAGGTAATCGTCGGCCCCATAAGGCGGATTGACGATCATCAGGCCGCTGCCCGCAAGTCCGACCCCTGCATCATCCGGGTGAATGGCCAGGTCGGCAAACAGCATTTTCGGGATCTGCAGCGCTTCGAAGCGTGCGTGCACCATGCTGCGCTGGACGGCGCTGCGGATCGGGTACCACATCAGAAAGACACCGCTTGGCCAGCGGCGATAAGCATCCTTGAACGCCTGCAGCATCGATTTCAATTCGTCCAGACTCTCATACGGAGGATCGATCAGCACCAATCCGCGGCGTTCCTCCGGGGGCAAAAAGGCCTTGAGCGCGGCGTAACCGTCGCCGATCTCGGTTCGCGTCCGGCCGAGGGATTCGACCTCGCGCTCGGCGGCCCGCGCTTCCGCCGGCATCAACTCGACGAATAGCGCGCGGTCCTGCGGACGCAGGCCGCCGGCGATCAGCGCCGGCGACCCGGGATAGCTCGCCAGGCGTTTGCCGCGCCGCGCGCGAATGGCCGCAAAGTAGTGAGACAGCGGTGGGGCTCCGAAGCTGGTTTCGATCAATCGTTGGATGCCCCGCTCGGCCTCGCCGGATTTGTGCGCTTCGGCGGCCTGCAGGTCGTAGAAGCCGCGGCCGGCATGGCTGTCCAGCACGAACAAGGCCGAGTCTTTGCGCTGCAATGCACCGAGGCAATACATCAAAGCGACGTGCTTTGCCACGTCCGCAAAATTCCCCGCATGATAAATGTGCCTATAGTTCATCGCGCCGGACATTGTGCCAGACGGAAGACATGCTCCGCGTTCGTCTGCATCAGCATCTTCTTGTGCTCCGCGCTGAGGTCGAAGGAGTCGTAGGCGGCGACTTCATCGGCCGACTGCTGGTAGGGATAGTCCATGGCGTAGAGCACCCGATCGGCCCCCAGGACATCCATGCAGAATTTCACCGAGGGTTCCCACCCCTGGCCGCTGGTCGTGATCCAGATGTTCTTCTTGAAATAATGAGAGATCTTGTGGCGCAGAGTGACCGCGGCAGCGCCGCCGCGCAGACCGGGTCGACCGTCCGCATTGCTCTGCATCCAATCGAAGCGATAGAGGAGCAGCGGCATGCCTTCGCCCATGTGTCCGATGACGACGCGCAGGTCCGGAAATCGATCGAACGCACCCGACATGATGAGCCCCATGACATGCATCCAGACTTCGTGGCTGAATCCGGCCAGGGCGCCGCCGAATCCGCGAAACTCATAAGGCTGCGACCACTGCCTGGGTGGAATGGTCGGGTGGATGTAGAGCGCGGCGTCGTTCGCCTGCAGCGCCTCGAGGATCGGCCAATTGGCTTCCTCATCGAGGTAGTGGCCGCGGAAATGCGAATTGATGACGGCGCCGTTCATCCCCAGGGATTTCATGCCGCGCTCGATCTCCGCGACCGAACCCTTGACGTCCTGCGGCGCGAACACCGTGAGGCCGGCAAACCGATCCGGATGGCGCCGGCACGCCGCGGCGAGGCGGTCATTCGCCAGCCGCGCAAGCGCCGTGCCCTCGGCCGGCTCGAGAACCTGCACGCCGGGCGCGGTTAACAGCAACAACTGCTTGTGGATGCCCAGTTCATCCATCCGCGCAATGCGCTGCGGGCCGATGTCCATGAGCTGCTGCTGCAGCGTCTGCAATTTTGCAAACATTCCCGCCATGCGCAACGACGGGTCGTCCGGAGCGCCCGGGCTTTCCAGCAAGCGGATCTGCGCCTCGAGAATTTCCGGGATGTTCCACGCCTCCTCGGTCGCGATTCGCAGGTAGGCCGGGTGACGGTCGATTGCCCGCCTTTGCGGCGCCAGGCCTCGAGCGTCGCGATCCCCCCTGGCGTCGGTGTTCGACATTTCAAGCCGCGCGCAGCGCCTCCGCCACCGGCAGCCGCGCGGCGCGAAGGGCGGGAAAGAAACCGCCGAGAAGCCCGATGAGGCAGGCCCAGACGATGCCGGTGATGATCAGCGCGCGGGTGACCGTGAGCTGAAACACGACCTGCGCGAAGGCGCCGCCCAGCGTGCTGACGCTGTGCCCATTGAAGAACAGCCAGGCCAACGAAGCGCCGATGACGCCCCCCAGCAGGGACAGCAGCAGGGCCTCGATCATGACCGAGAGCAGCACCGGCAACGCGCCAAATCCGATGGCCCGCAAGGTGGCGATTTCCAGCCCTCGTGCCGCCACCGCCGAATACATGCTGTTGAGCGCACCGAACATGGCGCCGATGGCCATGATGATCGCCACGGTATTGCCGACGACATTGATGACCTGCGTCAGGTTCCTGGACTGCGCGGCGTAGTATTCGGGTTCGCGCTGCACGTCCACCTTCAGTTGTGGATCGGTGGTGAGGGCATCCTTGAAGCGGCCGAATTCCGCGGCGCCGGTCAGCAGCCCGATCGCCGAGCTGTAACCGTTGCGCTCGATCGAAGATCCCACCGTGTCGACATCGGCCAGCAGCTCGGATTCATGGACGTCGCCATTGCTCGAGAATATTCCCGTGACCGTCCAATCGGCGTTGCGCAAATGCAGCACGCCGCCCACGTTGAGCCCGCGAAATTGCTTGGCGGCGCCGCTGCCGGCGATCAGCTCGCGCACCGCCGGTCGGAACATGCGGCCCGCAATGACTTTGAGCTCCGGACGCACTTCGGTGAGCCTCAATCCGACCCCGCGCAGGGTGACGTTGGCATCGGTGCCCGTGTCCATTTTGGGCACGTTTACCACCGTGACCAGTTCGTTCGACAGCAGTGCCTTGCCGCTCGCGTCCTTGGCGAGTCCGGGCGCATTGCTGATGGTGTCCACATCGGAGCGCGTCAGATTGCTGTTGAGCTCGGCGTCCGAACCGCCGCGCAAGATGATCACCCGATCGGCGCGGCCGCTGTCTGCCAGCGTGTGCCGGAACCCGGCGCCCATCGCCAGCACCGAAACCAATACTCCCACCACACCGGCGATACCGATGACGATGACGCTGGAGGCGCCGATCCGCTGCGGCAGGGTCTGCAGGCTCATGCCGATGACGGCGGTCAATTGCCTGAACATGGTGCCTCCTGAAACGGTGTGGGAGTGCTCAGCGTTTGTCCGCCAACGCATCGACGATGTTCAGCCGCATGGCGCGCAACGCGGGCGCCGCCCCCACGATCAGCGCCAGCAGCACCGCCACGCCGATTCCCGGAACCAGGGCCGTCGGCGCCAGCTGCACGCCCTGCAAAGCGACCTTGATGATGGGCAGCATGGCATAGCTCAAGGCAAGCCCGATGATTGCGGCAATCACGCACAGCAGCAGGGATTCGGCCAGCACCAGCCCCAGCACCTTGCCGTCGCCGAAGCCCAAGGTCTTCAGCACGGCAAGCTCGGGGATGCGCTCGCGCACCGATTGCATCATGGTGTTGCCGGTCAGGAACAGCAGGGTGAAAAACACGGCGCCCAAGATCGCGCGCAGCACGAAGCCGATGTCGCCGAGTTGCTTGATGAAGGCCATCGTGAAGTCATTCGCGGGCTGCGTTTTGGTCTCATTCGGAGAATTGGCGAACAATGCGTCGATCCGATTCGAAATCGCCGCGGACTGCGCGGCATCGTCGACGCGTTCCTCGAACCAGCCCACCGAGCCCTTGCCGAAGCTGCGGCCTTCGTCGAACAGTTCGTAATGGAACAAGAGGGTCGTCGCCTGTGCGCCGGCTTGAGTCGGATCCTTGACCGAAAAGCTGCCGACGATGTCGAAGGTCCAATCGAGCGAACCGTTGTCTTTTTTCGTCCAGATGGTCGAATGCAGCGGTATCTTGTCACCGATCTTCCAGCCGAATTTTTTCAGCAGCGCCGAATTCGCGATCGCGCCGGTGCGGGTGTTGCGGTAAGCCTGCATTTGCTCATCGCTCACCACGAATTCGCCCTTGTGCAGGTTGAAATAGCTGTCGGTGTCGACGGGGAGCGCGAATATGAAGTTCTTCGGTTCCTGATAGTAGCCGCCAAACCAGGAGATCCACGTGACCTCGGCCACACCCGGCACCGAACGGATTTGCTGCGCGTCGGCGAACGGCAGCGGCAGCGTGATCGAATACTTGTTGGTCGTGACCAGTTTGTCGGCGCCGGTAACGCCGCCGCTCGGATGCGTGAAGGCATGGTCGATCGTCTCCAAGACCCCGAATAGCAGGAAGGCGATGACGATGGACAGCAATGTGAACAGGGTGCGGGTTTTCTTGCGCCAGAGCGTGGCCCAGATGAGCGGAAGGTATTTCATCGCGCTCCTACCCCTGAACCAAAGTCCCGGCTTCCAGGAGCGCACCCTTATCCATGTGCAGCACGCGGCTGGCGAATTCCGCGGCCTTCGGATCATGGGTGACCATGACGATGCTCTTGCCATGCTCGCGATTCAGCACCTGCAACAGGTGCAGCACGTCATCGGCGGATTTGCGATCCAGATCGCCGGTGGGTTCGTCGCAGACCAACAGCGTGGGATCGGCGACCAAGGCGCGCGCAATGGCGACGCGCTGTGCCTGGCCGCCCGACAGCTCGCTGGGTTTGTGCTTGGCGCGATCGGCGATGCCCACCAGGGTGAGGGCCGCCATGGTGTTGGTTTTGCGCTGCGAAGCCGACAGATGGGTCAGCAGCAGCGGCAGCTCCACATTGCGCTGGGCGCTCAACATCGGCATCAAGTTGTAGAACTGGAACACGAACCCCACGTGATTGGCGCGCCAGCGAGCCAGGGCCCCGCTGCCCAGCTGGTCGAGGCGCTGGCCGGCGACCGTGATTTCCCCCGCCGTCGGCGTATCCAGTCCGCCGATCAAGTTGAGGAGCGTGGTCTTGCCGGAACCGCTCGGCCCCATCAACGCGACGAACTCGCCCTGGGGAATGTCCAGGCTGAGCCCCTGCAGGACTTCCACGCTCTGCTTGCCGCGGACGTAGCGCTTGTCGACATTCCTCAGGCGCACGATGGGTTCACTCATGGGCTTGGCTCCGTAGCGGCCGCAGCGGCGGCGGGTTATTTCTCGGCGCGGATCTTGGCGCCGTCCTTCAGTTGGGTGAAATCGCCGATCGCGACCTGCTCGCCGGCGGCGAGGCCGGACAGGATCGTGGTGCTGTCGCTGCCGCCCGCCCCGAGGCGAACTGCGCGACGCTCGACGGTGTCGCCGTGTACGACGAATACCGTGCCGGTGGCGCCGGAGCCGTTCACGGCATTGCCCGGCAGAGTGACGCCGCCCGCAGCCTTGGCGCCCGGTTCTTGGCCGCCGCCTTTCGAAGGCTCGGCCAGGAATGCCACGCGCACACCCATCTCGGGCAGGATGCGCGCGTCCTTTTGATCGAGCGCGATGCGCACCGTGACGGTGCCCTTGCTGCGGTCGGCGGTGGGGATCACTGCGATGACATGGGCCGGAATCTGCCAGTCCGGATAGGCATTGAGTTTGGCGCTGGCCTGCTGGGCAGGCTGCACGCGGTTGATGAAGTTCTCATTGACGTCGACCTGGATTTCCAGCGAATCCATGTCGACGATGGTGCCGATGCCGGTTCGGGTGAAACCGCCGCCGGCGGAGACGGGTGAAACCATTTCGCCCGGCTGGGCCGCCTTGACCGTGACGATGCCGGTGAAGGGTGCGCGCACGATGGTATCGTCGAGGTTGCGCTCGGCAACGCTCACGGCGCGCGCCACCACGTCGACATTGCTGCGTTGGGTGGCGAGCTGTGCCTGCAGGGCGTCCACCGTGGTCTGCGAGTTGTCCACGGCGGCCTGACTGACGAAGTGCTTTTGCACCAGCGCCTTCTGGCGTTCGTAGTCGCGTCGCGCGTTGGTGAGGTTGACCTGCGTTTCGGCGAGACCGGCCTTGGCAAAGTCGAGCTGGGCGTTGGCCTGATTCAATGCCGCACGGATATTGGTGTCGTCGAGCTTGGCAATGATCTGGCCGGCCTTGACGTGGTCGCCCTCCTCGATGTCGAGCTCGACCATCTTTGCCGTGATCTTGGAAGCCACCGTGGCCTGGCGACGCGCCACCACGTAGCCCGAGGCATCCAGAATGGAGCCGGCGGCCGCTGCGCCATCCCCGGCGATGGCCGCCGCGGCGACGATATGCACGGGCACGGCGCCGGGCCTTGTCCACCACCACCATACTGCCAGTGCCGCGATAACCACGGCTCCCGCGACGACCCACCAGATCCAGACCTTTCCGGTCGGCGCAGGCGCGCCGCCGCGATCGATACGCAGCTGATTGAGCAGAGCGGATTTATCGTCCATGCGTGCGTGCATGTAAACATAACTGATGGGTGCGGCGCCAATGGATGCCCGCGAGGCGGCAATTGACGGGGATATACTTGGGCGGCGCGCCCGCGCCTACGGCAGTCAAGGGGACCCGATGAGCAAAGTGGTTCGATTTCATGAGCACGGCGGACCGGAGCAGCTGCGGATCGAAGAGCTCGATGTGGGGGACCCTGGCGCCGGCGAAGTTCGACTGCGGGTCGAGGCCATCGGCCTCAATCGCGCGGAGGCGATGTTTCGTGCCGGGGTTTATCTGCAGCCGCCGCGGTTACCCTCGCCGCTCGGTTATGAAGGCGTCGGCATCGTGGAGGCGCTCGGCAGCGGCGTGCGAGGCTTCTCGCCGGGCGACCGTGTATGTGTCCTGCCGAACTTCCGTCTCGGCGAATATGGACTGTGCGCGGAAAAGGCGATCGTGCCGGGGCGCAGCCTGATTGCGCCGCCGCCGGGTCTCAGTGTCGTCGAGGCGGCTTCGATCTGGATGCAATACTTCACCGCGCTGGCGATTTACGAGGTGGGGCACGCGGCGGCCGGCGATGCCGTCCTGATCCGGGCCGCATCGAGCAGCGTGGGTCTCGCCGCCATTCAGCTTGCCAATTGGGCCGGAGCCGAACCGATTGCCGCCACCCGCACCGGCGCCAAGAGCGCGGCGCTCAAGGCGCAGGGCGCGAAATACGTGATTGCCACCCAGGAGGCGAACCTCGTCGCGGAGGTACAGCGTGTCACCGCCGGCCGGGGCGCCCGCATCATATTCGATCCGGTGGGCGGGCCCGAGGTCGACACCCTGGCGCAGGCCGCCGCCGAGGAGGGAATCATCATCATCTACGGGGGCTTGAGCGGCCAGCCAACCCCGTACCCACACTGGCCGGCGGCGTTGAAGGGTCTGTCGCTGCGCGGCTGGGTCGCCTCCTCGATCTGGAACAAGCCCGAACGATTCGCCCGCTATCGGGATTTGATCCTGCACGGATTGGCCGAGGGGCGTCTGAAACCGGTCATTGCAAAGACGTTTCCGCTGCGTGACATCGTCGAAGCGCATCGCTACCTCGAATCGAACCAGCAGATCGGTAAAATAGTCGTCACTGTCTAGCGCGGGGCGGGCATGAAAATAAAACATCTTCGGCTTTCGGCGACCGGTCTGATGCTCATCGCGGCTGCCGTGATGGGTGCCGCCAAGGACGATGCGGGCTTCGTCCGAATCTCGCCTGCCGACGTGCATTGGCAGGACATCCCCGGCGCGCACGGCGCCCAAATGGCCACGCTGTTGGGCGATCCGGACAAGCCCGGTCTCTACGTGGTGCGCGCCAAATTTCCGCCCTATGTCATGGATCGTCCGCATTGGCACCCCAACGCTCGCTATGTGACCGTGCTTCAGGGAACCTGGTACACCGGCACGGGCGATCGCTTCGATCTCGCTCGCGCGGTTCCATTGAAAGCGGGAAGCGTCATGATGCATCCGGCCAAGGCAGCTCACTGGGATGGATCCGCGGGCAACGAAACCGTGATCGTGCAGATCATGGGCGAGGGGCCGGCCACG
>DATLVV010000229.1:0-5621 GCA_035577165.1 Steroidobacteraceae bacterium
AGTCTGGGATCTCAACATCGGCGACAGCACGGCGATCTGGTTTTTCCAGGTGGCGCTCGCCGAGATCCGCGTCATCGAGTACTACGAAGCGGCAGGCCACGGGTTGCCGCACTATGCGTCCGTGCTGTCGTCACGCGGCTATACCTACGGCACCGACTATCTGCCACACGATGGCGAGGCGCGGCAGCTTGGCACCGGCCGATCGCTCTGGGAAACGCTACACAGTCTCACCAACCGTATCCCACGCATTCTGCCGAAGCAGAACGTGATGGATGGCATCAACGCTGCCCGCGTGACCATCGGCAAAGCGTGGTTTGACGGCACCAAATGCTACGACGGGCTTGAGGCGTTGCGCGCCTACCGTGCCGACTTCGATGAGAAGGCCAAGACGTTCCATGACCGGCCGAGGCATGATTGGGCCTCACACGGATCGGATGCGTTCCGATATCTAGCGCTCGCCTGGCGCGAGATGCAGCCCGAGAAGCCGAAGCCGCCGCCCGTCGATAGCTGGGACCGGGCGTTCCAGCGCGCCCGGCAGTCCGAGGTCGCAAACTGGAGAGTGGCGTGATCACGTATGCCGGATGCTTCCCAAGCATACTGCCTCCGTATCCATTGCGTCGTTTGCTGAAGCGGCGGTTTCGGCAAATACGGCGGCGGGAGCTCGGCAAACGCCGCCTGCGGAATGCCAGGAACCATTGGTGTGGATTTGGCCAGCAATTCCCACGCCTGTGGATTAACCATCCGAGCGGCGCGCGGTTTTTCAATGCCCGATCGCCGTACTCCCCATTCGTGCCGTGGCAAAAAGATATGTCACTGATTGCATGGACGCGGGCTGAGGAGAAGCGGGTAGAGCGCGCTTTTAGACGTATCGATAGCGGCAACAGGGCAGCCGGGTGGAGAGTTGCATGATCGACGACACCACCCTCTCCGGCGCGCGGTTCAGCCGCCTCGTTGGCCACGATCCCGACAAGTGGGCCGCCGCGTTTCTCGGCGCCTACGCGCAGTCCGATGGCGTCCGCACCGACGCCGACCGCCAGGCGTTCGTGGCAAGCTGGTTCCGCGATGCGATGGACGCCGCGGTCAAGGCAGCCGCGCAGCAGGGCCTGCAGGTGGCGTTCCAGAATGCACCCTCGTGGCCGACCGAATAGCTGACGTCGGAACCCAGCAACCGCAGCAATGAGCGACACCGCGCATCGGATTGTGTTACAAGCAGGCGGCTCGGGGGGCGCAGCAACGCCCTTGTCCGAGCCTAACCGCCGACATGGAGTTCACCCATGGCGAAGGCTGCCGAATATCTGCCCTACACAGGGCCGGTTGTCACCCGCGCCGAGGCTAAGGCCAGTGGCGCACCACGCTACTTCACCGGGAAGCCGTGTCCTCACGGACATGTCGAGGAGCGGATTACCGCGAACGGAACCTGCCGGCTGTGTTCCAACCGGATGTCCAACACAACCAGCCGGAACAACCGAGAGAAATACAACGCATTCGGCAGGGCTTGGCGGAACAAGAACAAGGATAAGGTTGCCGCCCAGGCCAAGGCGTTCAAAGAGAAATATCCCGAGCGTGTCCGGGAACGGTCGATGCGCTGGCTTCGGAAGAACCGGCAATACACCTGGGATTACTATGCTGCGAACTCCGAGAGGATTAAGCAGCGGGTAAGGGACTGGACGGCGAATAACCCGGAGAGAGTTAGAGCCACTAAGGCGGCGTGGGCAGTTCTAAACGCCGACAAGAAGAAGGAGGCCGACCGAGACTGGGCAGCGAATAACCCCATTCTCGCTCGTGCGAATAGGCGAAACTACCGAGCGCGCAAGCGTGCCGCCGAGGGAAGCCACACGGCATTTGAGATACTGGCGTTGTTCGATAAGCAGCGCGGCCGATGCGCATACTGTCGGAAGGTTCTTGGGAAGCATTATCACGCCGATCACATCGTGCCGTTGGCGAACGGCGGCTCCAACTGGATCAGCAATATCCAACTGACATGTCCATCCTGCAATCATCGCAAGAACCGAACAGACCCGCTCGTTTTTGCGAGCCGGTTGGGCCGTTTGCTTTAGGCTGCAACAATGTCTGACGCTCTAGCGCTCCATGTCCATGTGAATGCGGAGCGGGGGCCGGACGAGCCTCCGGCAGTCGCCGACCTTACGGGCAGCGGGGACGCATATCCGAGGGATCTGGACGAACTCCATAACCAACTCGTTCGTTGGTTTGAAGAGTCCGAAATGGCCAGACAAGACGAAATTAAGATGGCCGAGACTGCGCGCTCGTACTATGACCACGTCCAGTGGACCAAGGATGAACTGGACGAACTGAAGAAGCGCGGCCAGCCCGCCATCGTCATCAACAAGATCCACGACAAGGTGTCGCTGCTCTGCGGCATGGAGCGCAAGGCACGAACCGATCCCAAGGCGTTCGCGCGCACGCCGGCCGAGGACGACCGCGCCCTGGCCGCCACGCAGGCGCTGCGGTTCATCAGCGACGACAACGAGTTCTCGCTGGTCCGTAGCGCTGTGTTCGAGAACATGCTGATCGAGGGCGCCGGCGGAGCGGAACTCGGCCTTGAGGACGACGGCCAGGGCGGCGCCAATATCACCATCACGCACGTTCCATGGGACCGCATTTTCTACGATCCGCATTCCCGCTCGATGGATTTCAGCGACTGCCGATACAAGGGTCTGGTCATTTGGATGGACCGCGACCAGCTCGAGGGCCTGTATCCCGAGGGCGACGACGTGATCGAGGCGTCGTTCAGCAGCACGGATTTCTACTACAACGACAGGCCGGAAACCGCGTTCTGGACGGATAACCGGCGGCGCCGCGTGCGTGTCGTGCAGTGCCATTGGGACGAGCGCGGTACGTGGTGGCAGGCGACGTTTACCAAGAACGGCATTCTGGCCAATCCGCAGCGCAGTCGGTTCAAGGATCGCAAGGGTAAGAGCGCGTGCAGCCTGCTGTTGCAGTCGGCGTATATCAACCGGGAGAACCAGCGCTACGGCATGGTGCGTGGGTTGATCAGCCTGCAGGACGAGATCAACAAGCGGCGCTCCAAGGCGCTGCACCTGCTGTCGGTGCGCCAGGTGGTGGCCGAGCAGGGCGCGGTGCAGGACGTGGACAAGGCCCGCCGCGAGGTGGCCAAGCCGGACGGTTACATCGAGGTGATGCCGGGGCTCAAGTTCGAGATCGAGCAGAGCGCGGATCTGGCGTCCGGGCAGTTCCAGCTGTTGCAGCACGCGACAGCGGAAATGCAGCTATCGGGGCCGAATGCGGCGATGTCTGGTACCGATCCACGCGAACTGAGCGGGCGGGCGATCCTGGCCCAGCAGGCGGGCGGTGCGGCGCAGAACGAGCCGCTGGCTGACGCGCTGCGCTACTGGTCACGGCGGGTCTACGAAAGCTGCTGGATGGCGGCGCGGGAATACTGGTCCGGCGGCAAGTGGGTGCGGCTTACCGACGAACTCAACGGCACGACGTGGGTGGGCATTAACAGGCCGATCCGGGTGATGGACCGCCTTGCGGCGATGCCTGAGCAGATGCGCATGCAGATGATGCAGCGCATGCAGTTGCAGCCCGACGATCCGCGGTTGCAGCAGGTGGTGGGGATAGAGAACGACATTACCGACCTTGATGTGGACATAACGATCGAGGAAGGCATCGATATTCCGAGCCTACAGGCGGAGCAGTTCCAGACACTGGTGCAGCTCGCCGGCATGCAGCCGGGGCTGATACCGGGTGACGTGCTGATTGCGGCGTCCGGGCTACAGGACAAGGACATGCTGCTTCAGCGCATGCAGGCGCACCAGCAGCAGCAACAGCAGGCGCAGCAACAGGCCGGGCAGTTGGCGCAGCAGCACGCGCAGGCGGACATCCAGGGCAAGCAGGCCAAGGCCGCCGCCGATATGGCGCTTGCACAGGAGCGCAAGGTCAACGCAGTGCGCGAGGTGCATGGTATCCACAGCGATTTCAGTGCGCCGCCCTATGGCCAGCCATTCGTCGCACCGGACAACCCGCCGGGCGTGCAGCCAACGCAACAGCCGTCCGATCCCGAGCAAATGACGCCGGAGATGGCGATGGCGCACCACCTGGTGGATTTGCACAAGAAGGCCGCTGACATCCGCAACACGCAGGCGCAGGCGGCGCTGACCTCGGCGAAGGCGGCGCAGATCCCGCACCAGACCGTGGGCGAGATCGCCAACACGCACCAGACGATGGTGACGACGAACCGCTTGATTAATACGCCGATCCCTCAGCCGGGACAGCCGGCCTAATCCAAGGACACGACTATGGCTAACGAGCAACTCGACAGCTTCCTTGCGTCCGAGACGCAGGCGGCAACCCCCGAACCCGCCCCACGCGAGGCCCCAGAGCCACGCCAGGAGGCGCCGGAGCCCAAGGCCGAGGCTACCAGGCCGCCAGAGCTAAAGGCCGCCGAGAAGCCGCCTGAGGACGACGCAGAGCCGCCGCAAGCGCTCGACGGCGAACCGGTCATCCCGCGGCGAGCCTACGAGGACGAGCGGCGGAAGAGGCAGGACTGGAAAGAGAAGGCGGCGCGCCTAGAAGGCGAGCTCGCAGCCTACAAAGCCCAGCAGGAGCAGGCGCGTCAGCCGCAGCCCGAGCAGATGCCGCCGCTGGCGCCGATCGACCCGGCACAAGATCCGGTGGGATTCACCGCGCGGCTGCAGCAGGTGCTGCTCAACGAGCGGCTGAACAACTCCGAGGAGCGGCTGCGCGAGAAGATCGGCGACGAGAAGCTCAACGAGTACGTGAACGAGTTCAAGCAGCTCGCCCAGCGCGATCAGACGCTGTTCGGCAAGCTCTACAGCCAGACCAATCCGTATGCGTGGATGACGCGCGAGGTGGATCGGCTGCGGCATCTGCGTGAGGTCGGCGACGACCCATCCGCGTATCGCGCACGTATCGAGGCCGAGGCGCGCGCGAAGTGGGAGGCCGAGGCGGCAGCGAAGCCGCCCCCGCCCCCGGTATCACCCGCCGCAGGGATGCAGCCGTCGCTCGCCACCGCGCGCAGCGTCGCTGGACGCACCGCAAGTACATGGACCGGCGAGCCGAGCCTCGAGGAGGTGTTGGCGCCAGTCCAGAACCGCCGGTCGGCGAACGGCCAGTTCCGCCGGTTCTGACGTGCCTACCCGCCGCCGGGGTTAACGGGCGCAAGTGCCTACCCAGGTGCCGCCGACCGAAAACGGGCGCAGTGGCTGCCGCCGAGCATTCGGGCGCGATCAAACGAAAGGAGAAAGATAGTATAGGAGTGCTCGGCGATGGCCGACATGAATGTAACCCCGGCCAGACCGGGACTAACGCCAATACAGTGGCAGTCGGACTTCTGGGTAGAGTATCTCAGGGAGAATCAGTTCACGCCATACTTCGGCACCTCTATGGATGCCATGATACAATTACAGACCGACCTAACGCGCAAACCCGGCGATACTGTAGTATTCCCCACAGTCCGCAATCTCGTCGGAGCCGGGGTCACTGGGAATACTGTCCTAGAGGGCAATGAGGAAATTCTTAATGCCCGCTCGCTGAACGTCACTGTCGGCGTCATTCGCCACGCGGTGGCGGTATCCGACTGGGACGAGCAGAAATCCGTCATCGACCTGTTGCAGGCC
>DATLVV010000230.1:0-2685 GCA_035577165.1 Steroidobacteraceae bacterium
CGCATCGCGGTGCAAACGCTCCAGCATGCTGGGCACGTCGACGGCATCGCGGGCCGCCTCGCCGTCCGTCGACTCGAGCCGGGACAGCACCAGAAGGTCGGCAATGATGGCGTTCATGCGCTGCGCCTGGGCGCGCATATCCTTGATGGGCCCGGCCCATGCGGGATCGATGGACAAGTCATCGGCCAACGTATCGAGATATCCGGAAATGACCGTCAACGGCGTGCGCAACTCATGCGAAGCGTTGGCGACGAAGTCCTTGCGCATGGCCTCGAGGCGCATTTGCCGCGTCACATCCCGCACCAGCAGCAGCGACTGGCCGCCGCCATAGGGCACCACCTGCAGCGCCAGGTACAGATCCATTTGCACCGGCGGCCGGATCACCAGCGGCATGGCAAAGTCGTCTCCGTGCAGGTAGTGAACGAACTCCGGCGAGCGAATGAGATTGTCGATCCGCAGGCCGAGATCAATCGGCCGGCGCAGCCCCAGCAGGCGCGCCGCCTGGCGGTTGAACCAGACGATCTCGCGCTGTGCGCTCAAAATGATGACCCCGTCGGGCAGCGCCGCGGTGGAACGGCGCAGCTCGCGAAACAACTGCACCAGACGCTGCTTGTGAAACTGCTTGCGCCGATGCAGCCGCACCACCTGGGCGACGATGTCCCCCCAGATTCCGCCCAAATTAGGCGGATCCATTTGCGAGCGCAGCCGCAGCCAACGGTCGAGACGGTACAGAGTGAGCAGCTGCCAGCCCAGGTACAGGCAGGCCGCCAACAGGATCCACAGCCAAATGGGCCCTATCAGGAGACCTACGGCCAGGCCCAACAGCAGAATGCCCGCGAGCCGCGCGAGCGCGAAAGTCCACATTGCTGCCATCGACTAGCTGCCCGCCCTCCTATGCATCCTTTGTCGAGAACCGGTAGCCGGCGCCACGCACGGTCTGCACCAACCGCTCCAGCTGAAAGGGCTCGAGCGCCTTACGCAATCTGCGGATGTGCACATCCACGGTACGCTCTTCGACGTAAGTATTACCGCCCCAGACACGATCGAGCAACTGGCCGCGCGAGAACACCCGTTCCGGGTGGGTCATGAAGAAATGCAGCAGGCGATATTCCGTGGGCCCCAGGGCGATTTCCCGCTCGCCGGCGCTCACCCGATGGCTCGAATCGTCGAGCCTCAGGCCATCGGCCTCCACGACATCGGCCGCTCCGGCCGGCGCGGCGCGGCGCAGCACCGCCTGAATGCGCGCCAGCAACTCACGCGGCGAGAAGGGTTTGGTGATGTAGTCATCCGCCCCGCCCTCGAGGCCGCCGACCTTGTCCTGTTCCTCCGAGCGCGCGGTGAGAATGATGACCGGAATCTCCTCCGTGTCCTTGGCCCGCTTCAAGGACCGGGTCAGTTCCAGTCCGCTCATGTCGGGCAGCATCCAATCCACCAGCATCAGGTCCGGGCGCACATCGACGATCCGCGCCCGCGCCTCGCGGCAGTCTTCTGCCTCCCGGACTTCGTAGCCTGCGCGCCTTAGGCCAAAGGCGACCATGTCACGAATCGCCTTCTCGTCTTCCACTATGAGGATGCGCTTGGCCGTCATGTACTTCTAATCCCTTGAATCTTGAGCGCAGTATTACATCGATGGCATGTGACAGTTCCATGACAGCGCCTAGGGAGTCCATGACAGCGTCTAGGGAGCCGGCGATGAGCGCCGTTCTGCCTCGGTCAGCGCCACTTTATCGCGCAAGTACAAGGGCCTGACCTCGGCCGCATCGCACGCCTCGCCGAGCGCGAAGCGCAGCGCACCGAGCCGGGCGAAGTCGCGGGCATCCGGCAAGGTCCGGCTGTTTTTCGGATCGAGTTCCAGACCCGGCAGCGCAACCAGTTGCGGGTAGGCAGCGAAACCGCGGCCGATGCCCCGGCATGCGCGCCCCTCGGGCAGGAGGACCGAGTCCGGCGGCCCGACCGCAGCGGCGCCGATTGCCGCCACGCCACGGCCGGAATCGGCCGCGAAGCATCCCCAATACACCTCGCTCATGCGGGCGTCGAGACAGGCCAGGGCGCACTCGGCGCCGCCCCGCACCGCCTGCAGGGCCAGGGCTTCCAGGGTAGTTACCGGCACGATGGGAAGATTCGCGCCGAAGGCCAGTCCCTGCGCCACCGCCACGCTGATCCTGACCCCGGTGAATGAGCCGGGCCCGATGCTGGCGGCGATGGCATCGAGGCCCGCCAGCGGCGTCTGCGCCTCGGCGAGCACTGCCTCGACCATGCCGAGAATCTGCTGTGCGTGCGACTTGCCCAGTTCCTCGTAGCGCCCGAGGATCTCGCCCTCCGCGGGCATCGACCCGAAGCGGCTGAGCAGCGCCACCGAGCACGCTTCGGTCGCCGTATCGAGCGCCAGAATCCGCATGGGTTAGACCGGCTCCCGGGTGACCGGCGATGCGTGGGCCATCGCGGGGCGCAGAGTCGCCAGCCGTTCGGCGAGGAAGCGCGCGGCGACGGCGCTGTCGGTAACGACGGGACTCGCCGGCAGCGCCTCCAAGAACACGCGGCCATAGGCCTTGGTCTTGAGGCGCGGGTCGCCGATGACGATGACGCCGAAGTCATCGAAGTCCCGGATCAGGCGGCCGACGCCTTGTTTCAATGCCAGCACGGCCTGCGGCAATTGATACTCGAAGAATGGGTTGCCGCCGCGCC
>DATLVV010000231.1:0-4722 GCA_035577165.1 Steroidobacteraceae bacterium
CCAACGCGTTCGGCGAAGATATCGCGCGCTATCTGCGCGGCGATGTAGTGCTGGCCCAACGAGACAGTGTCGCCTATCGCGCCGTGAAGTTTGCCCGGCGCTATCGGGTTGCGATCGCCGCGGCCGGCGTTCTGCTGCTGACGCTGGCCGGCGGACTCGCCGCCACCAGCTACGAAGCCGAAGTCGCGTCGAAACAGCGCGATGCGGCCCTCGAGGCCAACCTACGATTGCTGACGCAAACCGCCGGCGCGCGCGTCAAAGACGCCGATGTCCCTGCTGGGCTCGGCATCATTCTTGAGGTGCTGCCGCATCGGGGAGTGAAACGGTCCTATACCCCGGAAGCACTCAGCGTGTTCCAAGAGGCGCGTGCGGCAGACGCACAGGTCGCGGTGTTCACAGCGCACACAGACCGGCTGCGATCCGTTGCATTCTCACCGGACGGACGCCGCATCGTGACGGGGTCGTTCGACAACACGGCCCGCGTTTGGGACGCCGAAACCGGTCAACCGACCGCGCTGTTGAGCGGGCATGCGGATCGGGTGATATCGGTTGCGTTTTCGCCGGATGGTCAGCGCATCGTCACGGGATCGTACGACAAGACCACCCGCATCTGGGACATCAGCACGGGTCGCGAGGTCATGCAGCTGAGCGGTCACTCGGATCGACTGCGAGCCGTAGCTTTCTCGCCGGACGGCCGGTTCGTCGCTACAGGGTCGTACGACAATACCGCCCGCATTTGGAACGCCGCATCCGGTGCAGAATTCAGGCTGCTGAGCGGGCACACCGAAGTGGTGACCTCGGTCGCGTTTTCGCCCGATGGTCGGCATCTCGTCACAGCGTCGTATGACAAGACGGCCCGCATCTGGGACGTCGTGACCGGCAGGCCGATCATGCTGCTGAGCGGGCACCCGGACAGGATGACTGCTGCGGCATTTTCGCCTGACGGGCAGCGCATCGTCACTGCCTCAGGCGACAAGACCGCCCGCATCTGGGACGCCGCGACGGGTGCAGAGCTCAAACGAATGATCGGGCACACGCAGTTGGTGGCCTCCGCTGCGTTTTCACCCGACGGCCTGCGCGTCGTTACGGCGTCCTATGACGAGACCGCTCGCATTTGGGACGCCGTGACCGGCCAGCAGCTCACGGTACTGCGCGGGCACACGGATGCGGTTGAGACGGTCGCATTCTCGCCCGACGGCCGCCGTGTCGTCACGGGCTCGAGCGACAATACCGCCCGCATCTGGGATACCGCAGGCCGGGAAATCACCCGGCTCAGCGGGCATACGGACGCGGCGCCATCCGCTGTGTTCTCGCCTGATGGGCGCCGTATTGTGACCGCATCGTTCGATCACACCGCACGCATCTGGGACGCAGCGACGGGCAAGCAGGCGTTGCTGCTGAACGGGCACTCGGACCGGGTGATCTGGGCCGCGTTTTCGCCCGATGGTCAGCGCGTCATTACGGCATCGCTCGACAAGACCGCCCGTATCTGGGACGCCGCGACAGGTCAGCAAGTAATGGTGCTGCGAGGGCACGCGGACCTCGTCTTCTCGGCCGCGCTCTCCCCCGATGGCCGGCGCGCCGTCACGGCGTCACTCGACAGAACTGCGCGTGTCTGGGATGCCGCGAGCGGCCGGGAGCTGATGCAGCTGAAGGGGCACGCGGCACCGGTGGAGTGCGCTGCGTTTTCGCCCGACGGCCGACGCATCGTCACTGCGTCGAACGACAAAACCGCGCGCCTCTGGGATGCCGAGACCGGTCAGCAGCTTCTGGTGCTCAACGGGCATTCAGACGTGGTGGAGAAAGTCGCCTTCTCACCCGACGGACGAAGCATCCTCAGTTCGTCGGACGACAAGACGGCCCGCATCTGGGATGCGGCGACGGGCCGGGAAATCATGTTGCTGAGCGGGCACACGGACCTGGTGGCCTCGGCCGCGTTCTCGCCTGATGGACGACGAGTCGTCACTGGGTCGAACGACCGGACAGCGCGCATCTGGGACGCCGCGACCGGTCAACAGCTCATGGTGCTCAAACACCCGGACTTGGTGGAGCACGCCGCCTATTCTGCGGACGGCCGCAGCATCGTGACGGCATCGGACGACAGCATCGCGCGCATCTGGGACGCGCACACTGCGGCTCTCGATGTCCAGATTGGCTGGGCGGCGGCGGCGCAGTTTGATGCGCTGCCGAGTTCGGAACGATTTCAGTTGGGGTTGCCCGCCCGACCGGATGTGCGCCAATGGCCGGTCAATAAATCAAAATGCGATGACTCGGCGGCAGCGCCATATGATCCTGATCGGCGTGCGGCGGGGTTCATGCTGGAGCAAATTGTTCCCGATATCGCGGTCGGGGCCTGCGCCAACATCGACAAGCGCGCCGACGGCGAAGCTCGAGCGCTGTATCAACAAGGCCGGGCTCTCATGGCGAACGGCCAATTCTCCGCAGCCGCTGCAGATTTCGAGGCGGCTGTTGCGCGCGGCTATCGCGCCGCCCGCATCGATCTTGGGCTGCTGCGGTCGCGTCCGTCGGGTGGAATGCTCGACATTCGGACGGCGATCTCGCTCTACGAGCAGGCTTGGAACGACGGTGTGGCCATGGCGGCATTTGAGCTTGGGAATCTCTATGAGCACGGCGTGAATCGCGCCGGCAAGAACAACGACTACGTGCTGGTCCCCGACCCGGCTCGGGCGTGGGTCTGGTATCAGAAGGCCGGCGATGCCGGGGAGCCGAACGCGCTGGCGCGATTTGCTGCCAGGGCTGACGGCGCGGCCTTCGCCGAAGAGAACGCCGCGAAAAAGAATTCATACTGGCTCGAATCATTCAAGTACTACGCGGCAGCGGCGGACCGGGCTCGGAGCGAGGACTGGCCGGACGACGCATGGAGGGATTGGCGCTACCGTCGGGCTTCGCTTGCACGTCTGCTGGCACGCGAAGGCATGATGCAGGAGATTGCGAATGCCTATGAGGATGTCCGCACGCGATACTCGCCGCCACCGACGCTATGGCAGCGGCTGACCTCATCAGGGCTGAACAAATGATGGGGCGGCGCGGCGGTTCTGGGATTTAGCCGTCAAATGTCAAATCAACCCCCCGATATTCGTGCTCCGGCGGATACTGATCTGACCGTGCCGCGGCGGAAAACCGACGAGTGTGCTGTCGCGTCGCAGCGACATACCGGCACACTCCAATCGGCGCAATAATCGTTGCAGCTCTCGTGGCGGCGCCGAGGAGGACACCATGTTCCGACCAATACGCTTTCTGCATCTGCCGTTATTGCTCGCGGCGACAGCGCTCGCCTTGACCGCGTGCGGTGGTGGCAACTCGAGCGGCATGATGGCTCCAATGAGCCAGCCGCAAATGAAGTTGTCGGTCTCGGACGCTCCGGTTGACGGCGCCACGCACGTGGTTGTGGTGTTCACGGCTGTCGAGCTCACCGGCAACAGTGGCAACCCGGTGACCATCACGCTGCCCTCGCCCATGAGTATCGATCTCATGACGCAAAGCGGCACCGCGTCCGCAGTGCTGTTCGATCAGCCGATCCCAGCCGGCTCCTATGGCCAGATTCGGTTGATGGTGATGGCGGATGGCAGCGCCAACAACTCCTACATGGATATGGCCGACGGCTCGAAGTTCGGCCTGCGGATACCGAGCGGCGCCGAGACGGGACTCAAGCTGGTCTCCGGGTTCACCGTGCCGAGCAGCGGCGTCGTCGACTACACCGTCGATTTCGATCTGCGAAAGTCGATCACGTGCCCGCCGGGGCAGGCTCCTGCGTGCATCCTCAAGCCGACGTTGCGCCTGGTCGACAACACGTCGGTCGGCAACATCCAGGGCCAAATCACCAGCATGTTGCCGAGCGGCTGCAAGCCCGGCGTGTATCTCTACGGCGGTTCCGCAACCAAGCTCGAAGACATGAACAGTACCGCCGGCGACGACCCCAATCAGCCGCTGGCCTCGAAGGTGCCGGACGCAACGTCCATGCCGCCTTACTACTACCAATTCACCTTCCTGCCGCCGGGCAATTACACCGTGGCGTTCACCTGCCAGGCCGACAAGGACAATCCTGATCAGGCAGATCCCTCCGTGGTGCTGATCGCACCGGTCGCAACCACGGCCGTGACCGCCGCGCAGACGGCGACGGTGGACATCACTCTCGGGGCCATCCAAGGCCAGATCACGAGCCCGCTGGCGAAAGACTGCACGCCCGGCGTTTATCTCTATGGCGGCAATGTGACGGCACCTGAAGACTGGAACAGCATGGCGCCATCCATGGATCTCAACCAGCCGCTGACATCGGTGATGCCCGTTGCGACCTCGACGCCGCCTTACGCCTACCAGTTCGCGGCCCTGCCGCCCGGCACCTATACGCTGGCTTTAACCTGTCAGGCTGCGCAAGACATTTTGGGCCAGGCGGATGCCGCCGTGACGTTCAGTCCGGTCAAGACCGGCATCATGGTCACAGCGGACCAGACGACGACGGCGAACATTCCCTAGCCAGCACGCGGATCAATGCAGGCTTTCGAGATTCGTCCGCAGGTCTTGAACATTTTTCTCTTTATCGGTGATGAACCGCGCGACCTCGCTGCTCACGATGAACTGGACCTGGGTGCCCTGGCTGGCAGTGTGGCTGGCCGTCAACCCGAGCGACCAGTTTCGCGGCAGGTGGACCGAGAACCCGTAGCCCGGGCTGTTTCCATGCCAGGACATGGCGAGTGCTGCTCC
>DATLVV010000232.1:0-2289 GCA_035577165.1 Steroidobacteraceae bacterium
GGTCGGGATAGCGGCGGATCGGCGAGGTGAAGTGCGCATACTCTTCCAGCGCCAGCCCGAAGTGGCCGATATTGGTTTGCTGATACACGGCCTGAGCCAGCGAGCGGATCACCAGGCTCTCGAGCAGCAGACCATCCGGCCGCGCCGCCAACCGCTCCACCAATTGGCGAAATTCTCGGGGGGTCGGCTTTTCCGAGAATGCCGCGCCCACCTGCAATGCATTCAGCACCTTTTGCAGTTCCGTGACGCGCTTGTCCTCCGGCTGACCATGCACTCGATACAGACTGCCGGCCTTGGCGAGGCGCAGCGCCACCGCCGCTTCCACATTGGCGGCGATCATGCATTCCTCGATCAAGCGGTGTGCGTCGTTGCGCGTCACCGCGTAGAAGCCTTCGATCTTACCGTCGCCGCCGATACGCGCCTTCACCTCGCCGCCGCGGAAATCGAGAGCGCCGCGCGCGTCGCGCGCCGATTTGAGCGCGCCGTAGACCGCATGCAACGTGCGCAACGATGTGCGCACCGCCGGCGTCAAATCGTCGTCGGCTCCCTCGAGCGGATTTTCCAGGTAGGACCAGGCGCGATCGTAGGTGAGCCGCGCGTGCGAACGAATCACCGCCTCGTAAAACTGACTCTTGCCAGGCTTGCCGTTCTTGCTGACGCGCATGTCGCAGACGAATGCCAGACGTTCCACCCGCGGCATCAGCGAACACAAATGATTCGACAGGTGCTCCGGCAGCATTGGAATGACGCGATCCGGAAAGTACACGGAGGTTGCACGCGAGCGTGCCTCGACGTCCAGTGCGCTCCCGTAGCGCACGTAGTTGCTGACGTCGGCGATGGCAACCACGAGCCGCCAGCCACCGCCGCGCAGCGCCTCGGCGTACACGGCATCGTCGAAATCCTTGGCGTCCGCGCCGTCGATGGTCACCAGCGGCATTTCACGCAGGTCCTCGCGGCCCTGCCGGTCGGCGGCCTGCACGTCCGGAGCAAATCGATTCGCCTCGAGGATCACCTCTTGCGGAAACTCCTGCGGCAGATCATGGCGAAGAATCGCGAAGCGCGCCGCCAGGTCGGACGGCCGCAGATCTTCCAGCACTTCGACGATGCGCCCGTGCGCCGGGTTCTCGCCCTGAGGGCGTTTGGTCACTTCAACGATGACAGGATCGCCGTCTTCGGCGCCGTGCCGATCCCGCGCCGCCACTTCGATGCTGTACCAGTGACCGGGGTCTTCGGGCGCAACGTGGCCCGCAATCCTGCCGCCGCCGTGATCTGCGCGCCAGATGCCGCCGATGCGCGCGGACGCGTCGCCGACCCGCCGGATCAAGCGTGCGATCCGCCGTCCGCGCTCGTTGACGCCGACAGCAAGCACTTCGATGCGGTCGCCGTGCATGAGCGCTGCGGTATCGGCGCGCGCCAACACCAAGGGCGCGGATCCGTCATCAGGTATCACCAGCACTTCGCCGCTGGCGCGCCCGCGCACTCGACCTGCCACCCGTTCGCCTTCGCCGGCGGTCGCAAAGCCGTTTGGTCCTTCGATGGCCTGCCCGTCGCGTACCATCGCCGCCAGGCGCTTGGCGAGCGCTTCGCGCTGCGCCGCTGTATGCAGCCCCAGCCGTTTGGCGAGGCGCGCGGGGGTCAGCGGCTCCGGGGCCTCCGCCAGATGCTTCAACAGCAGTTCGCGGCTGGCGATGGGATCGGCGTAGCGCGACTTCTCCAACTCCAAGTTCGGATCCTCGCCGCGCCAGTCCGTGCTTGGCGCGCGGGTTTGGCTTGAATTCCGTCGTCGCGAGCCCGTGGATCCACGTCGTGTCATAGGGTGTTGTTGCAATCCTTCGGTGGGTGCGCAAATCTCGGCGTCCCGTCAGGGAGGGCCGCTTGCTCAGGCGGGCAGGTTATCAGCTTTGCGAGTGGCCGGGCGCAAATTGGCCCGCGGCTGATTTGGAATACCCCTCGGGGTGCGCCGAATTGATGCCGAACAGCGCGCGGCAGTGGTCTGCGAATTCCACGGCCAGGCCGCTGAGGGCGCGGTTGTCGAGTGCCGCGATCACCAGCCGGCTGTTCTGGACCGCGGCGGCGAGCGGCCGCGCCACCAGTGCGCGCCCGTCGTAGGTCATGTTGTTGGCCGGCTTGGTCGCCAACAAGCTATAGCCCAATCCGTGACCGACGAGACCCCGCACCATTTCCAGCGATCTCGATCGATAGCCGATTTGCGGCTCCAAGCCGCGCTCTCGAAATAGCGACAACATGAAATTCCGGTTCGGTTCGACGTCGAGCAGCACCAAGGGCTCT
>DATLVV010000233.1:0-3142 GCA_035577165.1 Steroidobacteraceae bacterium
GATCCGGTGGTTGGGCGCGAACTCCCGCACCGGGGGCGCCAGCACCTCGCAGGTGCCCGCGATCCGGTAGGCGCAGCGCGTGCAGAAGCGGCATCCGGGAGGCGGATCCGATGCCGAGGGGATCTCGCCCGACAGCAAGACCGGGCGTTTGACGAAACGCTGATCGGCCACGGGAATCGCGGCCAGCAGCGCCTCGGTGTAGGGATGATACGGCGGGCCGAAGACCTCCGCGGTACTTCCTTGTTCCATGATCTGACCCAGATACATCACGACGATGCGGTCGGACAAATAGCGCACCACCGACAAATCGTGGCTGATGAACAGCAGGGTTGTGCCCTCGCGGCGCTGAATGTCGATCAATAATTCGGTTACAGCAGCCTGCACCGACACGTCGAGCGCCGACAGCGGTTCGTCCGCCACGACCACGGCGGGATTACCGGCGAAGGCGCGCGCCACGCCGACGCGCTGTTTCTGCCCTCCCGATAATTGGCGCGGATGGCGCAGGGCAATGTCGCGCGGCAGCTTCACCAAGTCGAGCAATTCAAACATGCGCTCGCGAATCGCTGTCTCTTCCCGCTGCACGCCGAGCTTGCGGATCACCCGCGCGATCTGCGCGCCGACCGTCCGGGCGGGATTCAGGGTATCGAAGGGATTCTGAAATATCATTTGCAGCGAGCGGATGGTCTCCCGGGCACGGCGTGTCACCGGCAGCCGGCTGAGTTCCAGACCCTTGAGTTCGATCGATCCGCCGGTCGCGTGGGTGAGTCCCATCAGAATCCGTGCGAAAGTCGACTTACCGCACCCCGACTCGCCGACGATGGCCACGGTCTCGCCGTGCCGGGCCTCGAAGGTCAAGCCATCGTTGGCTGCCACATGCCCGTACCGCTTGGTGAGGTTTTTCACCTTGATCACCGCCTCACCGAAGCTCGCCGCGACTCTTTCGGTCCGCGGCGCTGCGGGGGCCTCCCACGGGATCTCCCCGACCCGGAGGCAGCGGGACGCATGAGTGCCCGCTGCGTCGAGTTCCCGCATGGCAACGGGACCTGCATCGCAGCGCCCACCGGCAAAGAAAGCGCAGCGCGGCCCAAAATAGCAGCCCGGCGGGCGGGCATGCGGCGCCGGCAGCTGCCCCGGTATCGACTGCAGCGGGCGGCTGTGCTTATCCGTACCTGGCACGGGAATGGAGGCGAAAAGACCGCGTGTGTAAGGGTGGCGTGCGCCGCGAAACACGCTCGCCACCGAGCCTACCTCCACGGCTTCTCCCGAATACATGACGGTCATCCGATTGCAGGTCTCGCGGACCAGTCCCAGATTGTGCGATATGTACAGCATGGTCGTGCCGAACTCGGCGGAAATATCGCGGATCAGATCCACGATGCCCGCCTCCACCGTCACATCGAGCGAGGTGGTGGGTTCATCCAACAGCAGCAGCTCGGGATTCGACAGCAGTGCCATGGCAATGACGACCCGCTGCTGCTGGCCGCCGGAAATTTGATGCGGGTAGGAGCGCATGATGCGTTCACCGTCCGGCATGCGCACCCGGTCGAGCATCAGGCGCGCGCGCATCGTGGCGTCCCGCCTTCCCGCGCCCTCATGGTACATCGGCACTTCCATCAGCTGCGCGCCGACGGTCATCGAAGGATTCAGTGAGGCCATCGGCTCTTGATAGATCATCGCGATCCGAGCGCCGCGAATCCGCCGCAATTCCTCGGCGCTCACGGCCGAAAGGTCGCGCCCTTGAAACAAAATCTGACCGCCCACCACGCGCCCGGCCCTGCCGAGGTAGCGCATGATGGCAAGCGCGACGGTCGACTTGCCGCAACCGGACTCGCCCACCAGTCCATGCGCCTCGCCGCGCATCACCACCAGATTGAAGTCGACGACCGCGGGCGCGTCTCCCGCGCGCGTGGCGTAGGACACGGATAGATTGCGGCACTCGAGAACGGGGATTTCACTCATGACGCCGTCAATCCCGCCGGCTCATTTCACGCAGGCCGTCGGCGATCAAGTTGAAGCCGAGGATCAGGCTCGATACCGACAGTGCCGGCACGATCAGCATATAGGAATATTTCCAGAGCATTGCCGCCGTGGCAGCCTCCTTGATCATCAGACCCCAATCCGGATCCGGCGGCTGCAGCCCCAGTCCCAGGAACGTCAGGGTGGTGATGGCGACGGTGGTGTAGCCGAGGCGCAGGCAGGCATCGACAATGATGGGCGCGCGCACATTGGGCAGCATTTCCACCAGCATGATCCACAGCGGATGCTCGCCCCGGGTCTGCGCCGCGTGGACGTAGTCGCGCGACTTCTCGGCAAGCGCCAAACCGCGCACCATGCGCATGATCACCGGAGCGGATGAGCAAGTCACCGCGATGATGATATTGAAGCCGCTCTGTCCGAGCAGATTCAACACCAGGATGAACAGCACCATGACGGGAAATGACAACAATACATTGCCGGCGAAGGACACGATCTCATCCCACCAGCCGCCGAGGTAGCCGCCGACCAGTCCGCAGGTGCCGCCCACCACATAGGCCACCGAGGTCGCGGTGATCCCCCACACAAGAACCCTTTGGCAGCCCCACAGGTCGCGCGACAATACGTCCCGTCCGCGCATATCGGAGCCGAGCAAAAACAAGGCGCCGTGGCGGATTCCGCCCGGCGCGACGAAAGGCACAAGCGGCTTGTTGGGATCGAGAAGCGGCAAATACGGCGCCGACACCGCCATCAGCAACCAAAAGCACACCAGTGTCGCGCCGAGGATGGCCACCCATGACTCGCGCCAGCTGCGCACCGCCGCGACATAGAGGAGGAGCACGGCCGGGATGGCCGGCCATAATACGTAGGGCCCAAGCGCGCCCAGAGAGGGCCCGAACATCACATAGGCCGCGAGCGGCAGCCAGATCAAGAGCAACAGCACCGTGATCCGGGAATTCATGGTCGTCAGGAGAGCCGGATGCGCGGGTTGAGAACCACGTACGCCGCGTCTGAAAGCAGTTGCGAGACCACCGCAACGCAGACCGCCACCAAGGTGGCCGCCTGCAGTACCTGGATGTCGCCGAAATTGGCCGCATCGAACAGCATGCGGCCGAACCCGCCATATTGGAAGAACACTTCGATCACGACGACCTGGGAGAGCAATCCG
>DATLVV010000234.1:0-14318 GCA_035577165.1 Steroidobacteraceae bacterium
GTCGGCATGCATTCGGCCTGGCGCCGCGGCAAGCTCACCGTCACCGCCGAGCCCATCTGGTGGCTGCTCGGCATCGCGGCGGCGCTGTCGGTGGCAATCCAGGGTTTGGTGTTCGGCGCGTTCCACCCGGTCGGGCTCATCGGATTTACTTTCGGCTTCTGGATCATTTTCTCAGCGCTGCTCGAGCCCTTGCGCCGCTTGCGCCAGAAACAGACCCTGACTGCCGCATTGCTCGGAATGTGCATCGCGCATCTGGGGGTGGGAATGTTCGCCATCGGCGCGAGCGGCGTCGAGAGCTACAAGATCGAGAAGGACGTGGCGCTGAAGCCGGGCGAGAGCTTCACCATTGCGGGTTACGACATGAAGTTCGTCAATTCGCTCAATGTGCGCGGTCCGAATTACGATGCGGTCGAAGCCTTGGTCGTGGTTACCCGCGGGGGCAAGCCGGTCACGGTGTTGCGGCCCCAGAAGCGGCATTTTTGGGTGCAGCAGACCGATAACAGTCAAGCCGCCATTTCGGTGAACTGGGCGCGCGACTTGTTCGTCGCCATGGGCAACCCTCTTGGCGAAAACGCCTGGAGCATGCGCATCCAGTACAAGCCCTTGGTGCGCTACATCTGGCTCGGTGCGCTGGTCATGGCGCTGGGCGGCTTGTTAGCTGCAACCGATCGGCGCTACCGGGTCAAGGTGCCGGCGGCTGCCGCGGCCGCGCCGGCCGGACCGCAGCCGGAACCGAAGCCGGGAATCGCCTGATGTGGAAATTCCTGTTGCCGTTCGCCGCGTTCGCAGCGCTGGTCGTGTTGTTCGCGTTCGGCTTGAACCCGACTCGCGATATTCATGCATTGCCTTCGCCGTTGATCGGCAAACCGGCGCCGGCATTCACGCTCACCGATGTGCGGGACCCTGCGCTGGTCGTGAGCAACGCCGCCTACAAGGGCCAGGTCTATGTGCTGAACGTGTGGGGAACCTGGTGCGCGCAGTGCCGCGTGGAGCATGAGGCGCTGCTCGCCATTTCGCAGTCCCATGTGGTCCCCATCATCGGTCTCGACTACATGGATCAACGCGAGAAGGCGAAGCAGTGGTTGGAGCAGTTGGGCAATCCTTATGCAGCGGTGCCCTTCGACACGGACGGGCGCACGGCGATCAACTGGGGGGTGTACGGTGCGCCGGAAACCTTTCTGGTGGACGGGCAAGGGCGGGTGATTTACAAATTCATCTCGCCCATGACGCCGGAAGTATGGGAACGCGAATTCCTGCCGCGAATCGCCGCCGCGCGCCGAGGCGGCGCATGAAACTGCCCGCGATGATCCTGGCGCTGTTCGCGGCCGGCGCCTGTTTGGCTGCGCCGCCGGAAATGGATGTCAACGGCCAGCTCAAAGACCAGGCCTTGCAATCGCGCTTCGAGCGGATCACCAAGGATCTTCGCTGTCTGGTCTGCCAAAACGAGTCCATCGCCGACTCGAATGTCGAACTGGCCGGTGATCTTCGCAGGCAGGTGCGGGAGATGCTGGCCGACGGCAAGAGCGACGATGCGATATTCGATTTCATGACCGACCGCTATGGCGAGTTCGTGCGCTTCAACCCGCCGCTCGAACCCAAGACCCTGCTCATTTGGGGTGCCCCCTTCATCATGCTGCTGCTGGGCGGGTTCATCATCTTCCGCGTGGTGCGGCACCGTTCGCGCATGCCGCTGGATGATGGACCCACAATCGGATCGTAAGTAAACAATGAATACATTTCTCGTCATCGCCGCCGTCATGGCGGCGATCGCCGCGGGCGCGGTTGCCTTGCCGCTGCTGCGCGACCGACAAAGCCGGATTCAGGGTGCGCTGATGGCGGTGCTGGTCGTGGGCACGGCCGCCGGCCTGTACCCGCTGTGGTCCAATTGGAACTGGCACGCGCCGCCCGCAAACCCTGCGGCCAGCGGCGCGGGCGGCCCCGACGTGGCCGCCATGGTCGCTCGGCTGGAACAGCGTCTGCGCGACCAGCCCGACGACTTGAAGGGATGGTTGATGCTGGGACGCTCCTATCTGGCCCTGGATCGATTCGCCGATGCGGTGAGTGCCTACGGCCATGCGCACCAACTGGACGGCCAGAACGCGGACGCGGCCATGGGCCTCGGCGAGGCCATGAGCCTGCAGGCGGGAGGCGAAATCACGCCGGAGGCGGCGCAATTGTTCGAGCAAGCCTTGGTGGCGGCGCCCACCAACCCCAAGGCACTGCTGTATGGCGGTTTCGCGGCCGCAACGCGCGGCGACCGGGCACTGGCGCGCACTCGATGGGAGACCCTCAAGAGCATGCATCCCCCCGCGCAAATCGAGCAAATGCTCGATGCGCGCATCGCGGAACTGGGTCCTCCGTCTGGGACGAATGCGTCGCCTGCGGGGACGAGCACGTCGGTAGGGGGCTTAGGGACGGCCGAGGTCACTGTCAAAATCAACCTTGCACCTGCCCTCAAGTCGCGGTTGGTATCGGAGGCCCCCTTGTTCGTCTTTGCTCGTGAGCCCGGCATTCCAGGACCGCCGCTTGCCGCCAAGCGACTGACCAGTGCCGCCATCGGCAGTCAAGTCCAGCTGTCGCCGGCCGATTCCATGCTGCCGGGGCGCGTTCTCAAGAGCGGGCAGCGGGTTTCGATCACGGTTCGGGTGTCCTTCAGCGGCCAACCCACTCCCTCGGCCGGCGATTTGTACGGTGAACTGTCCTACGAAGTGGGCCGCGACGGGGTTCGCGATCTTTTGATCGATCGCGTCGCGCAATAGGAATTCCGGATGAGCGTCGCAAAGAATCTGGTGGCGGGAAGAATACTCGAAGAGCAGCTGTTCCCGTATCCGCGGCTGCGCGACAAGGACCGCGAAGTCCTCGGAATGATGCTCGATGCCATCGACCAATACCTCACGCCCAGGCATCAAGATTTTAAAAAGTGGGACCGGACGGCGGAACAGCCGGCGGAATTCATTCAGGGTCTGCGCGATTTGGGGCTGTTCGGCCTGATCATTCCCGAGGAGCATGGCGGCCTCGGCTTGTCGAATGCCGGTTATGCGCGCGTGCTGAGTCAAAGCAGTGCCCACGACAGTTCGGTGTCCCTCACCATCGGAGCGCACAGTTCGATCGGTATGAAGGGGATATTGCTGTTCGGCACGGCCGGGCAAAAATCGCGATATCTTCCGAAGCTGGCCAGCGGTGAAATGATCGCGGCGTTTTGCCTCACGGAGTCCGGTGCGGGATCGGATGCGGCCTCGGTCCGCACCCAGGCCGTTCGGCATGCCGACGGCAGCTGGCTGCTCAACGGCGAGAAGATTTGGATCACCAACGGCGGGATCGCTGATCTTTACACGGTGTTCGCCAGAACCTCCTCGCCCGCCGGCAAGATCACTGCCTTCGTGGTCGAGGCCGCCTGGCCTGGAGTGAGCCACGGACAGCACGAGGACAAGATGGGGATCCGCGCTTCCTCCACGACCACGGTGAATTTCAGCGACGTGCGGGTACCCGCCGAGAATGTCCTCGACACGGAGGGCAAGGGATTCAAAGTCGCGATGGCGATTTTGAACAACGGCCGCACCGGGCTTGGCGGCGGGGCGGTCGGGAGCATGAAGACACTCATTGCTCTTGCGACGCAACAGGCGCAGGCCCGCAGGCAGTTTGCATCCGCCATCGGCGAATTCGGGCTGGTGCGTGCAAAGATTTCCCAGATGACCGTCGATTGTTTTGCCGCCGAAAGCGTCGTGTGGATGGTTGCCCACTACATCGATTCCGGGGTGGAGGATTATTCGGTCGAAGCAGCCATGAGCAAGGTGTTTGCCAGCGAAGCCTTGCAGCGCAGCGCCTACGAGGCTCTGCAGATTGCTGCCGGCAGCGGCTATATGCGCGACTCTCCCTATGAGCAGATTACGCGCGATTGCCGCATTTTGACGATATTCGAGGGAACCAATGAGGTTCTCCGCTTGTATATCGCTCTGTCCGGCCTCAAGGATCTGGGTAAGTCGCTGGGAGAGCTGCGGGCGGCGATGGACGACATCTTCAACAATTTCATCAAAGGCTTCGGTGTACTGACCGAATATGCCGAGAAACGCCTGACTCAGGCCACCGGCGTGGGAGGCGACAAGATTTCGACAGCCTTACCCCAGGGTCTGCGTGAGGCGGCCGGGATCTATGAGCGGTATACTATCGAACTCGCCAAGGCGTCCGAGTACCTGTTGCGCAAGCACGGCAAATCGATCGCCGATCGGCAGCATGATTTGAAGCGCATTGCCGATATCGGTATCGATTTGTTCGTCGGCCTATGCGTCCTGTCGCGCGCAGCGAGCATCCCCGACACGTCGGGCGAAGAAAGTGTGCAAGCCACCGGCGTGGCGCGCGTCTTTGCTCAGCAGGCCAAGCGGCGGATGGCGAACGCCGTGCGGCGAATCACGCGCAATGAAGACGAGGAGCTGGACCGCCTGGCCGGGTTCATGCTGGACAAAGGACGTTATCCCTGGGACGTGATGCAATGAGTGTGGTTTCCAACGAATTCTTGCGGATGAGCGACACGGCGACGAACGCCCGGCGCGGCTTCTGGATCCGCCTGGGGCTGATCGGCGCGGCGGCGCTGTTCGTCGCGCTGCTCGCCTGGCGCTTGACGCAGGCATTGACCGTGAAACACGTCCCCAACAAGGACTCCATTCCGACGGTGTCGGTGACCGAAGTCGCCGTGAGCACGGTGCCGACGACGGTGAGCATCATCGGCACCATCGCCGCGCGCTACGACATGCCGATCGGGGTCGAAGGCGATGCCGGACGCGTGGCGGCGATCTATGTCGAGGCCGGCGACCATGTGAAGCGCGGCCAGGTGCTGGGGCGTTTGAATGTCTCGGTATTGGAGCCGCAGGTGACCAATCTCGAAGCGGCTCTGGAGCAGGCACGTGCCGAGGCCGAGCTTGCAGAGGCGGAATACCGCCGCGCGCAAGCGGTGGGCGCATCGGGTGCGCTGTCCGCGGAAGAAACCCAGCGCCGTAAGTCGGCCGCGGTGACGGCCGGAGCGAAGGTCAAGGTTGCGGCGGCGCAGCTGGCGGAGGCGCGCGCGCGCCTTGCGCGAGCCGAGGTTCGCGCCCCCGCAGACGGCATCATCCTGACCCGCAATGTCGAAGTAGGGCAGACGGCAACGCCGGGCGGTGAAGCATTATTCCGCCTGTCGGAAGGCGGCGAAGTCGAGCTTCGTGGACAGGTGGCCGAGCAGGACCTGCCGCTGCTGAAGGTCGGACAATCCGTCAACGTGCACTTGACGGGCACCACGCAGGTGTACCCGGGTCGTGTGCGGCTCCTGGGGGCCGTCATCGATCCGCAAACCCGCTTAGGGATGGCGCGGGTGGCCCTGACCCCCGATCCTAATCTGCGACCCGGTGCTTTCGCGCGGGCGGAGGTGACCGTCAGCAATGCCGAACGGGCGGTGCTGCCGCAAACGGCGGTGTTGACCGACGACAAGGGCAGCTATGTGCTCATCGTGAACGCGCAGCACAAGGTTGAGCGGCGCGCCGTGCACGTCTCGGGAATGGTGCAGAACGGCGTGACCATCGCGGATGGAATCAGCGGCAAGGAACAGGTGGTGGCCACCGCGGGCGCATTCTTGCAGGAGGGCGAACTGGTCAATCCGGTCTTGAAGCAAGCGGGTCAAACATGAGAAATATCTCCGCCTGGGCCATCCGTCATCCCGTCACGCCGATCGTGCTGTTCGTGGTGTTGTTTTTTCTCGGGGTCGTGGCCTTCATCCGTCTGCCGATCAATCTGCAACCCGATGTGTCCTTCCCGGCAGTGCACATCAATATCGAGCAACCGGGGGCCGCGCCCACGGAGATGGAAACGCAGATCGCGCAGAAAGTGGAAGGCTCGATATCGAACATCGGCAATGTGCGCAACATCACGACCTACATCGTCGAGGGTCAGGTCGGCATGTTCGTGCTGTTCGAGATCGGCACGCCGATCGATCGCGCCGTGACCGACGTTCGCGATGCGGTTGCCAAGGTCCGCAACGATTTGCCGCAGGGAATCTTTGAACCGCAGGTGTCGCGGGAGACCGTCGACGGCGGCGCCTTTGCCTACTACGCCGTCACCACCACCAACCTGACACCGGAGCAGCTCAGCTGGTTCATCGACAACACGCTGACCAAGCGCCTGCTGGCCATTCCCGGCGTCGCGCAGGTGTCGCGCAGCGGCGGCGTCGACCGGGAAATTCGCGTCGATCTGGATCCCACCAGGCTTCAGGCTCTCGGCCTCACGGCCTTCGAAGTCAATGAACAACTCCGGGCACTCAACATGGATGCCGCCGGCGGCCGTGCCCAGGTCGGGGGCGGCGAGCAGGCGATTCGCGTCCTCGGCGGCGCCAAGACCGCGCAGGCGCTCGGCGATACCCAGATCATTCTGCCCGGCGGCAAATTCGTGCGCCTGCGGGAAATCGCCGAGGTGCACGACGGCATTGCCGAGGTGCGCACCATCGCCCGGCTCAACGGGCGCGCGGCCACCACGTTCGGGGTGTTCAAGGCCAAGGGCGCCTCCGATGTGACGGTGGCGAAGGCGGTCGACGCCGAGCTCGACAAGCTCAAGACCGAAAATCCGGCGGTGCGGATGTCGAGCATCTTCACCACGGTGGACCACACGGTGCGGACCTACCATTCGGCGATCATGGCCTTGGTCGAAGGCTCGCTGCTGGCCGTCGTCGTGGTTTGGTTTTTCCTGCGCAATGTGCGCGCCACGCTGATCTCGGCGCTCGCCATCCCGCTGTCGGCCATACCCACCTTCGTTTTCATGCAATGGATGGGCTTCACGCTCAATCAGATCACGCTGCTCGGACTCTCGTTGGTGGCCGGCGTGCTGGTGGACGACGCCATCGTCGAAATAGAAAATATCGTGCGTCATATGCGCATGGGCAAGAGCTGCTATCAGGCGGCCATCGACGCGGCGGACGAAATCGGCCTCGCGGTGGTGGCGACCTCCTTCACCATCATCGCGGTGTTCCTGCCCGTGAGCTTCATGGGCGGCATCAGCGGTCAGTTTTTCAAGCAATTCGGCCTGACCATCGCCTCGGCGGTCTTCATCTCGCTGATGGTGGCGCGGCTCATCACCCCGGTATTGGCGGCCTACGCCCTGAGCAGCGATTCCATGGTCGTTCACCAGAGCGACGGACCGATCATGACGCGCTACCTGGCTGCGCTGCGCTGGTGCGTTGCGAACCGCTGGAAAACCATCGCAGCAGGCTTCGTGTTTTTCATATTGTCGGCGGCGTGCATGATGATCATCCCGACCTCCTTCGTGCCGCCTGAGGATTTCGCCAACTCACAGTTGGTCATCGAACTACCGCCGGGCGGTACGCTCGAGGATACCTCGCGGGTGTCCGCGGCCGCTGCGGCGATCATGAGGAAGTCGCCGGAAGTGACCGACGTGGTCGAATTCGTGGGCGACGAGGCCGGCGAGATCCGTAACGGCACCACGTATATCAGCCTGGTGCCGCGTTCCAAGCGCAGCATCAGCCAGAAAGAGTGGGAGCAGCAGATGATGCCCCGTTTGGCCCAGGTGCCGGACGGCCAGCTGAATTTCTCGGAGAACGGCGGCGGCCGCGATATTCAGCTGTATCTGACCGGCGACGATCCGGCGCTGGTGGAGCGCACCGGACGCCAGGTCCTGGAAGAGATCCGCAGATTGCCCGAGGTTCGCGATGCGCGGATCCGCGGCGATTTGCCGCGGCCGGAAATCGTCGTGCACCCGCGCCTGGACATCGCCGCGCAACTCGGGGTCAGCGTACAGAGCATCAGTCAAACCATCCGCATCGCGACGCTCGGCGATCTGCCGCAGAATGGCGCGAAATTTTCTTTGAGCGACCGGCAGATCCCCATCCGGGTCAGCTTGATCGAAAGTGCGCGGCGCGATCTGACGACCCTGGAAAATCTCCCGGTGCCGACCGCCGGCGGCGCCAGTGTGCCGCTCAAGTCCGTGGCCGACCTGAGTTTCGGCCAAGGGCCGTCGGCGGTACGCCGCTACAACCAAAGCAGGCGGATATTTCTCGAAGCCGACATGGCCCCGGGGGTCGAACTCGGCACGGCCACAAAAAAGATCTATGCGCTGCCGACGATGAAGCATTTGCCCGAAGGCGTGCACAAGGTTGAAACCGGCAACACCGAGTTCATGACCGAGCTGTATCAGAATTTTCTGTTGGCGGTCGGCGCCGGCATCCTCATGGTATTCGCCGTGCTGGTGCTGCTGTTCGTGCGCGTGCTGCAGCCCATTACGATTCTGTCGGCACTGCCCCTGTCCCTGGGAGGCGTGATTCTGGCCTTGCTGCTCACCGGCTTGCCGCTATCGCTTCCCGTGATCATCGGCATCCTGATGTTGATGGGCATCGTCGGCAAGAATTCGATCCTGCTGGTGGATTTCGCCATCGAGGAGATGCGCGCCGGCAAGACCCGCCTCGCCGCCATACTCGAGGCGGGACACAAGCGGGCGCGGCCCATCGTCATGACCACGGTGGCCATGGTCGCGGGCATGTTGCCGGTGGCCATCGGCTGGGGCGGGGACAGCGATTTCCGCGGACCCATGGCGATTGCCGTGATCGGTGGACTGATCACCTCCACGGGGCTGACCCTGGTCATCGTGCCGGCGGTATTCACCGTCCTCGACGACATCGAACGCTGGATCGCCCCGAAGGCCAGCAAGCTCCTGGCAGAAGCCCCGGCGACGGGCGCCGCCGAATCCGTCGTTTGAGGCTGGGGCTGCTGCTCGCTGCGGGTCTGGCAGCCGCGCTCCCGCATACTGCGGCCGCCGATGTGCTGTCGGTGGTGAATTGGGCACGGACTGGGGGCTGTCCCGTTTCGACATCGCGTGCCCCGCTGCAGAACAGCCTCAAACTGCAAAAGGCGGCGGCGCGACTCGCGGGGGGCGCTGCCCTTCAAGACGCGCTGAAAGCCGCGGGCTACACGGCGTCGCAGTCTTCGGCTCTGCATTTTTCGGGCGCTGCCAGCGATTCACAGATCGCCGGCACACTGACCGCCAACTATTGCCGCACCTTGACCAACCCGAGCTTGCGGGAAATCGGCGCGGAGCGCCGCGGCCGCGATCTATGGATGGTGCTCGCCGCGCCGGTGTCGTTGCCCACGGCCGCCGATGCAAGTGCCGTCAGTCAACGCATCCTGGCGCTGGTGAACGGCGCGCGCGCCGCCGGCCGGCATTGCGGCGCCAAATATTTCGCACCGGCGGCCTCTCTTACGGTCAATGCCGCCCTGACCAGCGCCGCTCTCACCCATTCGCTCGACATGGCGAAGTACGGCGGATTCGATCACCGCGGACATGACGGGAGTTCGCCGGCGGCACGCGTCGAACGCGCGGGCTACGGTGCGCATCGGATCGTCGGCGAGAACATCGCGGCAGGCGCCATGTCGGCCAACGACGTCATGGAAGGATGGCTGGCAAGTCCGCCGCATTGCGAAAACATCATGGACGGACGATTCACTCAAATTGGCATCGCCTACGCCGCCAGTCCCAACAGCGAAGCGGGCATGTACTGGACCCAGGACTTCGCGGCGCCGCGCTAGGAGCCTGTCAGGCTCCCGGACTCCCACGCCGTCACTCGGTCACGGCCTGAACGTCGACACCGGATGCCTGCTGCGCGCCCGGCGGGCGTATCAATAGCAACAGCGGAATGACGGCCACGGTCAGAAACAGCATCAGCCAAAAATCGTCGATGTAGGCGATCATGGCTGCCTGCTGCGTGACCGAACTATCGAGAAAGGCCGCGCCGCCGGGGCTGGTCACATCATAGGCATGCGCGATGACGGGATTGTTCCAGGCAGCGCTGCTTTGGGTGATGCGCTCAGTCAGCGAGGCATGCGCAATGACGGTATTGCGCACCAATAAGGTCTGTACCAGCGAGATGCCGATGCTGCTGCCGATGTTGCGCACCAGGCTGAAGAGGGCGGTGCCCTGCGCCCGCATCACGGGACTCAAGGTGGCGAACGTTGCCGCGCTCAGGGGCACGAACACCAATCCCATGCCGATTCCCTGAATCACGCCGGGCCAGACGATATCGGCCTCCGACAGATAGAGCGAATAGTGGGCCATCTGCCACAGTGAGAAGGCGGTGACCGCAAAGCCAACCAACAGCATCAATCGCAGATCGACCTTGCCGATGAGGCGTCCGACGATGAGCATGGTGATCATGGTGCCGGCCCCGGACGGCGCGGTGACCAATCCGGTGGTGGCCACGGGATAATCCAGCAGCGATTCGAGCATGGTAGGGATGAGAGCGCGCGTCGCATACAGGACCAAGCCGACAATGAATATGAACGAGACGCCGGTGACGTAGTTCTGGTTCTTGAACAGCCGAAAATCCACGAAAGCCTTGTCGGCCGGGGTCATCAGGGTATGCGCGACGAAGTAGGTGCTCATCACGACCAGAACGATGACCTCGATCCAGGTTTCCGTCGACGAGAACCAGTCGTTCTGTTGGCCGCGATCGAGCAGCATCTGCAGCGCGCCGACGCTCAAGCTCAAGGTGGCAAATCCGAACACGTCGAAACTCAGCCGTCTCACCCCGGGCACCGGGCGGATGTATCGCCAGACGCCGTAAGTGGCCAGTAAGCCGATCGGAACGTTGATGAAAAATACCCAGCGCCAGCTGTAGGCGTCGGTCAGCCAGCCGCCCAGGGTGGGCCCGAGAATCGGACCGACCATCACCCCCACGCCCCAGATGGCCATGGCTGAGCCCTGCTTCTCCCTGGGATTGATGTCCAACAAGACCACTTGGGACAGCGGCACCAGGGCCGCGCCGAATATTCCTTGCAGCAGGCGCGCCGCGACGATCTCGGCCAGGGAATTCGACATGCCGCACAGCACGGAGGCCAAGGTAAAGCCGCTGATCGATGCCAGAAATATGTTTTTCTGGCCAAAGCGATCGACGAACCAACCGGTGAGAGGAGTGGCGATGGCCGCGGCCACGATGTAGGCAGTCAGCACCCACGCAATCTGATCCTGGGAGGCCGACAGGGTTCCTTGCATGTGCGGCAAGGCGACGTTTGCGATGGTGCTGTCGAGCGTCTGCATGATCGTCGCCATCATGATGGACAACGTAATCATGGGACGATTGAGCGGCCGGTTCATGGCAGAGCGGCGATGGTGCCTTGTAAGCTTTCGAGCAGTTCGGTTGCCGCCAGCAGCTTTTTGGGCTCCATGTCCGCGAGCAACTGTTGACGAAATGCGGCGGCTTCCGCGCGCACGCGCTCGTAGAGCAAGTTTCCGGCTGCAGTCAGCACCACCCGCTTGACCCGACGGTCGGTGGTCGAGGGCTCTCTCATGACCAAGCCTGCCTTCACCAGGCGGTCTACCATCGCGACCATGGTGGCGGCTTCCACCGCCAATCGATCCGCTAGCTCGGATTGCGACAGCGGCTCGCGCGCCTTGGCAGCGAATGCAATGGTCATCCAACTCGCCTGACTGACGCCTAAGTACCTGAGCCGCCGGTCCAAAGTCTGACGCCAGGCGCGCGAGGTATTGTGCAATGCGGCACTAAATCGTTCCTCGAGATCGCTCATTTATAGAGACCTCTAATAGTAAGCCATCTAACTAATATATCATTTCGGACCGACAGAAACCCTGCAGCCTGTCTGACCATTCCGCATGAGCCGCTGGCTCAAAGGTCTTATAGACTCGCCTTCGGAGTTGAGCCAGCCTACGGGAACCGGCTCGAGGTCCTAAAGGTCTAGCCCTCATGAAAAGCGGTTCGTTGGTGCCCGCAGCGAATTTCAACGAAGGCGTGCTGCCCCGCCGCTCGATCTCCGATGGACAGTTCCTGGACCCCGGCGATCCTGCGATTCACGCAATCACCGATTTCACCCGTGAACATCCGGCCACCGTCGACGAAGAAAGACAGATCGATGGCGCATTGGAAGACATGATCCGTCTCGGGGTTCGCGCGCTGCTGGTCGTGCGCGAACAGCGCATCGTGGGTCTCATCACCTCATATGACATTCAAGGCGAGCGGCCTCTGCAGTTCCTGCAGTCATCCACCTACACCCGGCACCAGGACATTCGCGTCGGTCACATCATGACCCCGTGGGACAAACTACTGGCCGTGGATTGGGAGAGCGTGCAGTCGGTGCGCGCCGGCGACTTGCTGCACGTATTGGAAGAAGCGGAGATGACGCATTTGCTGGTCATCGAACGCAGCAAGAGGAACGCCTCGCCGATCGTGCGCGCACTGGTGTCGCGCGCGCGGCTGGCGCGCCAGCTGCGGGGGCTGCGCCGCGCGGGCTAAGACTTGAGCCAGACGATGCTGGCGATGCCAGCGAACGTCATCAACAAAGAACCAACCAAATGAGCGGCGACGGCGCCGAGCGCCAACCCGGTGCGGCCCGACTGCAGAAGCACGACGATCTCCGCTGAAAAAGTCGAGAAAGTGGTCAAGCCGCCGCAAAACCCCGTGGTCACGAACAGGCGCCACTCCGGCGCCAAGGTCGGGTAGACAACGAAGAACGCCATGGCCATGCCGATGATGTAGCAGCCGATGAGATTCGCGGCGAGGGTGCCCGGCGGAATGGCCGGGAAATAGCTGTTGAGAAACGTGGCAAGACACCATCGCAACAAGCAGCCGAACACGCCGCCCACCGATACCGCGAGGAATGATCTCCACATTCCTCTAGACTACGCGGGTCATGCATCGCGGCCAAGTGGCCGGCACGATCGGCCGGCGGTGCGTGACGCGAAGGAGGTGCTCTTTGATTGCGGAAACTTCGAGTGTATTGCATAGCTGGTGCGTTCAGGCAGATTGGAATGCGCCCACCATCGTCGGCGGAGAGGGCGCGCGGTTTTGGGATGAGTCGGGACACACCTACCTCGACATGAGCAGTTTGGCGGAGTGCATGAACCTGGGTCATCAGCACCCGCGTCTGATTCGCGCCATCCAGGAACAGGCGCAAAAGCTGTGTTTCGTCAATTCAGCCTGGGGCGCCGCGTCCCGGGCAACCCTGGCTGCGCGGCTGCTCGCGATCTCCGGATTCGAAGGCGGCCGGGTTTTCTTTACGCTCGGCGGCGCGGACGCAAACGAAAATGCAGTGAAATTTGCCCGCCAGGCAAGCGGCCGGCCGCAGGGCAAGGTTGTTGCGCGCGATCGCTCATACCATGGCGCCAGTTATGCCACCATGGCTTGGTCCGGCGACAGCCGCAAGGACAGCGCGAACGATGCGGCATTCGGCGTGCTGCGCGTGCCCGCGCCTTATGCCTATCGCTGCCCTTATGGAGGCGCAAGCGACGCCGAATGCGCGGATCGCAACGTCGCTCACATCGGCGCGGTCATCGGCGCGGCGGGCGCGGACAATGTCGCGGCGGTGTTGATGGAGCCGAATGCCGGCACCAATGGCATCGTCGCACCCGGGAATTTCTGGCCTGGGTTGCGCAAGCAAACGCAGCAGCAAGGCATCTATCTCATCGCCGACGAAGTGATGAGCGGCTTCGGGCGTTGCGGCGAATGGTTTGCATGGCAGGCGCACGGCGAGGCGGGACGGCCGGATCTCATGACGCTCGCCAAGGGCTTGACCGGCGCGCACATTCCGCTGGGCGCGGTCGTGCTGGCGCGCCACGTGGCCGCCAAGCTCGAACACAGCATGCTCAACACCGGCCTGACCTACTGCGGACACCCGCTGGCTTGTGCCGCCGGGGTGGCGGCGATTGCGGCCTATGAGGATGAGAAGCTGATCGAGCGGTCGCGCGTGCTGGGAGCGCGGATGCTGCGTCGCCTGCGCGCCATGCAGCAACGGCATGCCGTCATCGGCGACGTGCGCGGCGCCGGTGGCTTGTTTGCCATCGTCGAATTGGTGAAGGACCGCGCTTCGCGCGCACCCTTGGCGGCGTGGCCGGCCGTGCATCCGTCGCTGAACCGCTTCGTCGCTGCGGCGCGCAGCCGGGGCGTGTCGTTCGCGGTTCGCGGCAATCTGATCATTCTCGCTCCGCCGCTCGTGATCGAGGAGGATGAAATTGAACGGGCGTTCGATATAATGGACGCCTTACTGGGGGAGCTCGACTGGTCGTGAAAAAGCCCAACATCAAAACCGATTTACCGGGTCCCAAGGCTCGCGAGCTGCTCGCGCGCGACGCCTTGGTGGTCTCGCCGTCCTATCCGCGCGACTATCCCTTCGTCATGTCGCACGGCAAAGGCGCGGAGATCTGGGACGTCGACGGCAATCGCTTCCTTGATTTTGCCGCCGGCATAGCGGTGTGCAGCACGGGTCACAGCCATCCGGCGGTGGTGCAGGCCATCAAGGATGCCGCCGACAAGTTCCTGCACATTTCCTCCGACTACTGGCATGAAG
>DATLVV010000235.1:0-2909 GCA_035577165.1 Steroidobacteraceae bacterium
CCGTACCGGCATGGTCAATCAAGCGGACTTCATTGCGCGCTCCCTCGGCCACTACTCCACCTTCGAGTGCAAGTACGGCGTAGCCTCCGTGAATCACATGGTGCCGATCGTTCGCAAGCAAGCCAACGCCTTTCTCGCGGCACCGCGGGTGCGTGGCGAGCGTTTCCACTATTTCGATACCGGGATCAAGCGCCTGATCATCGAATTGGAACTCGACGATGTGGCGATTTTTCTGGTGCACCTGTCGTTGAAATTCCGGCATCGGCAATATCAACTGCGGTATCTCTATGACCTGGTGCGCAAGACTCATAAGCCCGTCATCGTCGCCGGCGACTTCAACACCTACTGGGGCGACCACGAGCTCTATCTGTTCACGCAGGCGGCGGGACTGACCAGCGCCAATCTGCACGGCCTGCCGTCCTACCCGAGCCGCAGCCCCCGCAAAGAGCTTGATTTCATTTTGCACAGCGACAAGATCGAAGTGAATCGCTTCGAAATTCCGGATGTGCAGTTCTCCGACCATCTGCCGCTCATTTGCGACTTCACGGTGCTGGGCCAGGTGCGCCGGGCGGCTTGATGGCTGACACCAACACATGGTCATTGGAATTCGACGCCGATCGCGTCGCGTGGCTCACCTGCGACACCCCCGGGACCGCGACCAACGTTCTATCCGCCGGCGTGCTGCGCGATTTGTCCTTGCGGCTGGCGGATATCGCTCTCAAGCGCCCCGTCGGTGTGGTGATTTGCTCCGCCAAGACGAGCGGTTTCATTGCCGGCGCCGACATCAAGGAGTTCTTGAAGATCCGGACTCCCGAGGAGGGCTACGAGTTGGTGCGCGCGGGCCAGTCCGTTCTGCAGACACTGGCGGATCTACCCTGCCCCAGCGTTGCCGCTCTGCACGGCTTCGCGCTGGGAGGCGGCTTGGAACTCGCGCTGGCCTGCACCTACCGGGTCGGCGCCGACGATCCGAGCTTGTCGTTGGGGCTGCCCGAAGTGCTGCTCGGTCTGCATCCGGGTTTCGGCGGCACGGTGCGGACGGTGCAGCTCATCGGTGTGCGCCCGGCGCTGGATCTCATGCTCAAAGGCAAGCCCTACCGGGGTGCGCGCGCTCTGGCGGTGGGCCTTATCGACGAACTCGTCCCCCCGGCGGCGTTGCGCGAGCGCGCCAAGGCACGGCTGCTGACGGCGCCGCCGCGGTCCACCGCGCCGTTCGTCGACAAACTCTTGAACTTGGGCGCGGTACGACCGTTCGTCGCGCGGCAGACCATCTCCACCTTGCGTCACAGTGTGCGGCGCGATCAGTACCCCGCGCCCTACGCCGTCGTCGACCTGTGGCAGCGCCATGGCGCCTTGGGCAGCGAGAGTTACGAGGCGGAAGCACGATCGATCAGCGAGCTCATGTGCGGGCCTACTTCGCGAAATCTGGTGCGCGTGTTCCTGCTGCAGGATCGGCTGAAGGGCCTGGGCGGTAAATCGCCCGCCGAATTTCGTCACGTACACGTGATCGGGGCCGGCGTCATGGGCGGGGACATCGCCGCCTGGGCGGCGTTTCGCGGCATGACCGTCAGTCTCCAGGATCGCAGTGCCGAATTGATTCAACCGGCCCTGCAGCGCGCCAAGGCTTTTTTCGACAAGCGGCTCAAGGAGCCGCAAGCCGCTGCCGCTGCCCTGGCGCGGCTGCGGATGGACGTGCAGGGCGACGGGGCGGCGGAGGCCGACGTCGTCATCGAGGCTATTTTCGAGAACGTCGATGCCAAGCGGGCCCTGTATGCCGAACTCGAACCCAAGCTCAAACCCACCGCCGTTCTTGCCACCAACACCTCGAGCATCAAGATCGAAACTCTGGCGGAGAAGCTGCGCGACCCGAGCCGTCTGGTCGGCATCCATTTCTTCAATCCGGTCGCACAGCTGCAATTGGTGGAGATCGTGCAGGGCCCGGGCACTCAAGCGGCGGTGGTGCAAAGCGCTCTACGATTCACCCGCAAGCTCGACAAGCTGCCGCTGCCCTGCAAAAGCGCTCCCGGTTTCGTCGTCAACCGCATATTGACCCCCTATGTGAACGAAGCCCTGTTTGCGCTGGAAAGCGGCATCCCCGCCGCCGTCATCGACCGGGCCGGCAAGGACTTCGGCATGCCCATGGGACCGATTGAACTCACGGACGTGGTCGGCCTGGATGTCTCGCTCCATGTGGGGCGGGTGCTTGCGGACGCATTGCAGCGGCAGGTCCCGGAAGTCTTGATCAAATTGGTCGAACAGAAGAAGCTCGGCCGCAAGAGCGGAGAGGGTTTTTACGTGTGGCGCGACGGCAAGCCGGTGCGCACCGAGGCGCCTCAATCGGCCATACCTGCGGATCTGGAAGATCGCCTGATACTGCCCATGCTGAACGAGGCGGTTGCCTGCTTGCGAGAAGGAGTCATCGAAGATGCCGATTTATTGGACGCAGGCGCCATATTTGCGACCGGATTCGCGCCTTTTCGAGGCGGCCCGCTGCAATATGCCAAGACGCGAGGCGAGGCCAACGTCACCGCACGATTGGAGGAACTCGCGCAGCGCTATGGCGAGCGCTTTCGCCCGGATCCGGGTTGGCATCTGTGACCCAGCGTCGCCGGACCTGCCGTGGCTTATGGTAGGATTCGCAACCAAAATCATAGGGTTGAAACCATAGGTGGCGGCGAATTCTTCGATGGATGAACGACCTCTCGATCTAGCAGTTCTTAGGACCTTCTCGCCGCTCGACGGACTGAAGGCTGAAAACCTGCATGCGCTTGCCCGCAAGACTCACATTCGTGACCTGGCCGCGGGGCGCGTCCTTTTCAAGGAAGGCGACACCGACAAGCGCACCTTCTACCTGGTCTCGGGCAGTGTCGAGTTGCGCGCCGATGACAAAACCATCGGCACGATACGCGCCG
>DATLVV010000236.1:0-2063 GCA_035577165.1 Steroidobacteraceae bacterium
CCAACGCGGCCGTCGTGAAATCAATCGACGCCACCGAAGGCAAACTCAAAATCCGCCGCGCGATCATGATCAATCCTCCAGTCAGCTTGTTTGCCTCGGTGGGCCGGCTGGACAAACTGTTCGCCGCCAGTATTGGCAGCGGGGACGATGCGATCGAAAACCTGTACCGCAAGCTGTACGCCGAGCTGGCCAATCTGTATCGCGCATCCGACAGGGTCCAGGTCGATGAAAGCTTCCTGCTCGGCGCCGCCGCCACCGTGCTCAAGACCGATCAGGAATTCTCCGCGGCCATCGCACTGAGTTTCCGCATCGATTTGGTGAACATGTTTTTCGCCGGCGACCTGTATGCCGGCACCGGAGTGATCGTCGATCCGAAGCATCCGCCGAAAGTCGGCGATTCGCTGGAGGAGACGCAACGGATATTGCGCAACAAGCCGTTCTCGGAATATTTCACGAAGGTGTTTGCGCCGTACTACCTGCAGCACCGGCCCAAGTCGACCGCTGCATCGCTGATTGCCGACAATCGCCTGGACATCATCGGCGACCAGTTGCGCAACAACGCCGACTACTATGCGCAGACCAACAGCGACGATCTGATACTCGATAAACGCGAACTCGCCTGGCTGCGCGACACGCTCGGGCCCAGAATCGCGGTCTACGATCACGGCGGCCACCTCGGCAACGTCGGCGAGCGGCAGCAAGTGTCCGACATGCTCGACATGCTGGCCGGGCGCTGGACGGGCGCCGCGCAATGAGATCGCGCTTCGCCCTTGCTCTGCTGGCCGCGGCGCTCGGCGGCTGCGCCTCGCAAAGTGTCAGTATCCGCAGCCTGCCGCCGCAGAATCCGGCGGCGGAGAATGCGGCCGCCGCGGAGAGCGCGGCGGCCTTCGCAGCCGCGACAGCCGGTGAGGGCGAGAAGGAAGCCGCGGCGGACAAGAGCGAGCAGGAGACCGGGGCGGCGTTGCCGCCGCTGACCCCGGCGGACGCTCCGTCCATGGCGACCTATGATCCATTCGAGCGAATGAACCGCTTCACGTACCGGTTCAATGCGCGCTTCGACGAGGCCATCTATCTGCCGGTGGCAAACGTCTATCGGCGCATTCCGAAGCCGATTCGCACCAGCACTCACAATTTCTTTGCCAATCTGTCGGAGATCAACAGCGCCATCAATTACACGCTGCAATGGCGGCTGAAAATGGGGGTCCGCAGTGCAGGCCGATTCGTGATCAACAGCACCGTCGGCATCGGCGGACTGTTCGATGTGGCGGCAAGACTCAAGATCCCCGCGGCCCCGACCGGTGCCAGCACGACACTGGCCAAATGGGGCGTGCATCCCGGGCCTTACCTCGTCATTCCCTTGCTTGGGCCGTCGACCCTGCGGGATGGCTTCGGCTTTGTCGCGGACTACGCCACTGCGTACGAAATCAACGTGGCCGGCCTGTATCGCGGGTGGGTGTCTTGGGGGCTCGGCATTTCCAATGCGGTGGACCTGCGCTCAGATTTCAGTTTCCGCTACTACTCGACCGGTTCGCCCTTCGAGTACGAGAATGTCCGCTTCCTCTACGTGCGCAAGCGCTTGATCGAGGATGAAGGATTGCGCGCGAAATGACCGCCGCGAGGCTCCTAAGCTCCCAACGCCGAGCGCAGCGCCTCGATCTCCGAGCCGGATTCGGTCAGCAGCTTCTTGAAGCTCGCGCCGTCGAGGCGGATGCGATGTGCCGGGCGGACGCCCTGCAGATTCAGTTCGATGTCCTCCGGGTGCTCGCGATAAGTTGCCATGAGATTGGCGATCAACAGCACGTCGGTAAGGTCGGTGTCGCCTTCGTGTGAATATTCGTAGTCTTCGTGCAGATGCACCGCGGCGACCACGTCATCGGTCATGTCCCAGTTCTCGAGCAACGCCTTGGCGATGTTCGCATGCCACAGCTGTTCGATCTGTTGGTAGGCTTCCGGGTCCGAGAACATTTCCGGGTACTTGACGGCGTTGACCATGATGTAGAGCTTGCCGATGCCGTGGAGTATGCCGGCGAGGGCCGCGGCATCCGGGTTCACCTTGGTGTGTC
>DATLVV010000237.1:0-16759 GCA_035577165.1 Steroidobacteraceae bacterium
GGTGCCGAACAGCTTGTTCAGATCATAGTATCCGGCCAGCTTGAATTGCAGGATGGTGAACGTTTGATTCGGCTTGGCGATCGCCAGAGTCGGCGTCACGCTCAGCGAACCGCGAAACCCATGCCGCGGATCGTCGAGCGGCGTGGGTAGATTGGTGGAGTCGTAACTCATGATCAGCGGGAGCGCCAGCAGGGTGTAGAACGTCGTCGTCCTCTGCTCGATGGTTTGTGGTTGGGTCGGGTCGGCGGGGTAGTCGGGGTTGGGTATGACCCCCACGACTTGATCTATTTTTTCATCCACCGCCGTCAATCCGATGCTCGCGCTCCAAACGCTCGACAACTTTCGAGTAACGGCCGCGCCGGCCGTCACTGCGGTTTGATCGTACGCATCCAGGAACTGTTTGAGCGCGCCGATGCTGAGCTGCAAGGACTGATCGCGGCGCAGAAAGTCCGGTTTTGTAAATTTTACGCTGGTGTCGTAGCCGAGGTTCGAGGTGTCCGTGCCGTCGATGCCGATCGCGGTTGCGTTGATGCTCAGTGTTTCTGCATTGCCAAAGAGATTGCGGTCGGTCCAGGTAACGCCGCCGCTGCCGCCCAGATCGCTGGAATACGCCGCACTAAAGGATGCCGCGTGGCGCTTGCGCTCTCGTAGCTTGAAGGTGATCGGCACGCCTCCGGTGGCGTCGACAGCCGAACCGACCTGCACGGTGACCAGATCAAATACGCCCAGCGCCAATAAATCACGTCGCCCTCGTTCAATCGCCGAGAGTCGGTAGGGGTCCCCGGTGCGCACTCGCAACGTCCTTCGCAGCAAGGCCTCATGTGTACGCTTCTGACCCTCGATATGGATTTCACCGACATTCACGCGCGGACCCGTGACCACATGAAAATTCAAATCGAGGGTGGGCTCCTCCGCTGCCTCGTAGGCCACCGGCGCATCCACCTTCGCAAAGGCATAGCCCTGTTCCAGCAGGGCATTGAGCATGCGCGCCCCCCCGGCGAGCACTGTGGACGCTAGCGCCGCATCGCCCGGCTTGAGACCGAGGGTGCTGCGTACCGACTCCGGCACGTCGCCGTCGATATCGATCTTGCGCAGGTGATACTGTGGTCCCAAGGTAAAGCTGACTTCGACGCGCGCCTCGGCGCCACTCGGCAAGGCGCTCAGCGTATCGCGCAACTTGGAATCCTTGAGCGGGAGGCCGTTGATTTTGATCGTCACGCCGCTTTGGTAATAACCATAGCTTTCCAGCACGGTGGTGAACCGGTCGATGTCGCTGCGCGCGCGCGCGATCAATCCGAATGGGCTGACGGGCGCGGATTTACGCAGCGTCTGCAGATCGGACGTCGCCTTGAGCGTATCGTCCATGTCGCCATTTCCGGTCGAGGCGAAGCCGACCTGATAAGGTTGAGTGTCTGCGGCACGGGCGTGGTAGCCGAATAGGCAAAGGATCACGAGCGTCGGCTGCAGCCAACGAACCAATTTCCAATAGCCCAATGTCATGCCCCGGGGAATACTCAGACAGGCTCCAAGGCTAGCAGGCCTATGGAGGTACGCCTACCGGCGGCCGCGTCACCGCCCGGGTTTGCGAAGACTGGCGAAGGGCGTGTCGATCGCGGCGAGTACCTTGGGATCGCGTCCATACGCATCAGGCTTGAACAGAATCTCGCCACGATCGTTTCGGTCCACGGTCCAATAAAGCAGCAGAACCGGCACGGGTTTGGTCAAGCGTATCGTGCGTGTCTTGCCCGAACTCACTTCAGCGTCGATGGACGCACGATTCCACTTGCCCGAGGGCGCCAACAGCAGATCCACGAGTTCGAACGGACGCTCCGTGCGAATGCAGCCGGAGCTGAACGCGCGGCGTTCGCTTTCAAACAGGTTCCGGCTGGGGGTGTCGTGCAAGTACACCAGGTACGGATTGGGGAACATGATCTTCACCAGCCCCAGCGCATTCGCCGGACCCGGATCCTGGCGGATCATGTACGGGAAGTTGGCGCCGGTATACTTGGCAAAATCGATGGTGCTGGGATCAACATCCCGCCCCTCGCGATCGATCACGCGCAGGCCGCGTTTTTGCAGGTACGAGGGATCGCGCCGAACGGCGGGCAGGATGTCTTTTCCCAGTATGCCGGGAGGTACGGTCCAGGTCGGGTTGACGACTACTTCTTGAATTGTCGACCGGAAGATGGGCGTCTGCCGGTAAGACTTGCCAACCTGCGCCCGGCCACGCCAAACGACCGCATGATTACGCACATACCTCACCTCGAATCCCGCGACGTCGACAACGACGAATTCCTCCTCCGGGACATGACGCAGCAGCCAGCGGGCGCGCTCCAGGTTGACCCGGATCTGATCGATACGTTGAGTTACGCTCACGTTGAGCTCGCGCCGCGTTTCGGCTCCCGCGGTCCCATCCGCGGGCAGGAAGTGCCGCGCTTGAAAGTGCTTCAAGGCAGCCTCCAGGGGTTCATCGAACAGCGCGCCCTCGGCAAGATCGCCCGCCGCATCGTGACTGGCCACCAGGCGATGCCGCAGGCTCGGCACACGAGGGTCCGTCACACCGCGGCGCAATGTCGGACCGTCCGCCACCGTTGGCCAGCCGCCGGCCTTCTCTATTGCACGGTAGGCGGACAGCGCGTCGACGAGATTCTTGTACATCCAGTGATCTGGACGCGCTTCGTTGAGTGCACTGGCGATATCCGGGCGGGACAGAGCGTCGAGAAGGAATTGCGGCACGTCGCGGGCTTCAATCTGGCGCGTGTCGAAATTCCAGCGACTATCAATCGAGACTGGATCCGCCTTCCCGAAGTAAAGATGGCAAAGCAGTACCGTATAGGCATCGGTCGCGAGCAGATCGAGCTGGGCCGTCCGCAACGGCGTACCATCGATCGCCCCCGCGAGTTTCTCGAGCGCCGCGAGATGATAGTCAGCCGGGGTCAAGCCGTCCGCGGCGCTGCCGTGAATGGCATTGATCAGGCTCGCGATTCGTGGTGCATCCCAGAAGGGCTGATACCCATGCAGTTGGTAGACGGCCGGGAGTGCTTGGGCGGCAATCAGGCGCTCGCCCTCAACAGTCGATTGACCGGACGTGGAGAGATCGTCAATTCGTTGCCGCACAGCCTCGACCACGGCATCCGCCGGCTGCGGCGGCTGGGCGTGGGCGCTCAGCCCGCAGGCACAGAGGAGTGTCGCCCTGAACAGGCAGCCAATCCTGCTCCTGCCGAAAAATGATGTGTTGGCCTTCACTGTCGAAAAACCGCCGCCAGCAGTATCAGGAGGCCGAATAGCGCGATGAGGAACGCGACCAGCTCCGCGAGCGAGCGGCGCCCCTGCAATTGCGCCCGCATACCGCGCACGGCCCTTCGATGGCCCATGGTCGCTCCCAACAACGACAGCAGTCCAATGCTGACCATGATCAGCGCGAAGTCTCGCGGGGTTAGCAGACCGGGTTTGGCCGCGGAGTGCTTGCTTTCCTCGAATTCAAAAAATTTGTAGATGGTGAATCCGAAGCTGATCATCGATGTGGCGGTTCTGACCCACGCCATCAATGTGCGCTCGTGTGCGAGCCATGTCCGGTCGACGGCCATCGCGTTGCTGTCTGGTTGATGTATTTCAGTGCTCATGGCGCATGCTCAAAAGACCAGATACCAGTCGACGCCAAACGACCAGCCGGTGAAGTTGTCGCCCCAATAGTAGGAGCCGCCAAGACCGATCCATTGCGTCAGCCAGAGCTGATTCAGATAGTCCAGCACCAAACGGCCGTGAACCTCATTCATATGATCGGTGTTCAGCCCGTCTCTAACGTTGCCATAGAGATTGGTCCGCTCGAAGTAGCCCCCGGTGCGGAGCTCATGTCCAAAGACCATGCGTCCCAGGGGAACGTCGATGTCGAGCTTGTTGCTCACGACCTCCGAGTCGCCGCCCACATCGATGTTGGCGTTGGAACTCTTGAGTGATCCGGTGTGAAAATAGGTGACATCCGACGTGAGCTTGATGATCGTTCTGACCCAGGTGTACTCGTACTGGAAGTTCACGGAAGGCCTCACCGTCCATGTGTCCGTGCTCCAGTCGATCAGGCCGACTTGTTGGGCCTTGGCCAGGTTCGCCACCATGAAAGCGCTTTTGGCGGTGTATTCGTTGGTGGTGTGCCCGTACATGCCCATGATGGTCGGCGCCACGCTGAACTCGTGGGTGAACCAGAAACGCGCGCCACCGCCAAACTGGATTCCGAACGCCTTCGTTTTGCTGACATCGCCGGCCAGCAATGGCACTTTGAACTCATTTTTCCAGTCCACCGTACCCATGTTGCCCTGAAGCCTGGGTCGCCACGCGATGTTCTCATCTCCCAACTGCCGTAGGTCGCTGAATTCGCCGGAGCCGCCGAACTTCGATACGTCAGCCGTCAAATCACTTGGACCGTTTCCGGTCGAGCGAAACGAGCCGCCCCCGAGCACGTAGTCGCCGCCCAGGACGGTCAGCGCTTCAATGCGATCGTTGATGCCCTCCCTGAGTTGATTGGCCTGGGCGGGAGTGATCTGACAACGTGCGGCAACCGGCAGCAGAACTGCCAGGGCCAGGCCTATCGCGGGCTTGGCATGCCGACTCGACCGAGCGAAGGTGTTACGCGGCATTGCGGCCATATCAGTGCTTTTGCACCTTCAGTGCGAGCAGCTCCGTCGTCTTGATGACCACGGAATCGCCCGCTTCCATTTCAGACAGTTTGGCGTCCAGGCCCACTTTCAGGACTTCGACTTCGCGATTCGGGTATTGCAGGGTCAGCAGCCGATAGGCAGGTTCGACCTCCAGCACCTTGGCATCTGTCCTGATGGGCTCGGGCCTGCCGTCAACGCCCGGCACTTGACCGTCTATCAAGACGTAGACGCTGAGTTCCTGCGCGACCGTAGCCTTGGCTTTATCGCCGGCGCGAATCGTCGAGAAATTCTTCACGCGCGGGCCGGGCTTGACCGTCGCTGTGACGCCGTCAGTAAAATTCAGAACGATGACGCCTTGATCGACATCGATCGATTGCACCGTGGCATCGTGCTTGACGGCGACCACCGGGATTGCATGTTGAATCAGCCGGGCCTCGCCCTTGGGCTGCACGTCGGCGACCGGCGCGGTCCAGCATCCCCCCAAAGCGACCGCCACGCCGACCATGAGCCCAGCACGGGTCGAATTCTGTTGTAATTTCAAAGCCTTCCCGCCCGAAGCCAGGGACTCGCCTGGAACGTCCATCGTGACCTGGTGCCGCCACTCAGCAATGGGACGTTGGTCCCATGATTGCAACAATTGAAGAAACGGTTGAATGCTCAACCTCGAATCGAGAAGTCGCAACCATGAAAAGAAACTATCTAGGGTTTTTGATGTGCGCTGCGAGCGTACTGTTGGTGGCAGGCTGGCACAGCGCGGCGTCAAAAGAGGCACCGGCTGAATGGGATGGCCTGGTGAAGCGCAAGGTCAAGGGATTGGATCTGGTCTACGTGCGGCCGGACGTTCAATTCCCGGCCTACAAAAAGGTCATGCTCGATCAACCCGTGCAGGTGGAGTTTTCGAAGAACTGGAAGCCCAATAGTAGTTCGCGGAGTCTGTCGTCGCACCTCGACGCGGAGGATCTGCAGCGGATCAAGGACGGGCTCTCCGGCATGGTATTGGAGGGGTTTTCAAAAAAGCTCACCAAGGGCGGCTATGAGGTCACGACGACGCCGGCCGATGACACGATCCGCGTGGCAACGGCCATTGTCGACCTCTACATCAACGCCCCGGACACCATGTCGGCGGGTCGATCGAAAACCTATACGACCGAGGCGGGCTCGATGGTGCTCGTCATGGAAATCCGCGACTCGCCGACCGGGCAATTATTGGCGCGCGTTGTCGATCGTCACTCGGACAGCGGCACCGGCAGCCTGCAATGGACCACCTCGGTGAGCAATCGCGCCGAAGCGGATCGAGCCATTTCCAACTGGGCGTCGAAATTAGTGGATGCACTCGACCGGCTGAACGGAAAGGGCTCTTAACCTCCGCGGCGCCGCTTACTTCGGTGCGGCGCGCTCGCCGCTTATTTGGAAGTGTAGCCCTTGCCTTCCATGCACGCGGAAAAGCCCTTGTTGAAAGTCGCCTTTTGCTGCGCGGAGATGGCCTGCGACTGTGCCGCCGCATTTGCCTGGGCCTGTTGCCCCTCTGCCGCCGCCTGCTGTTTTGCATTGCGCCTCTGGGCCCCGCCCGACATCACCCCGACCGTCGCACCGATGGCAGCGCCTTTCCCGGCGTCGCCTGCGATCGCACCGATCGCAGCCCCTCCAGCCGCCCCGCGCGCGGCGCCTCTCGCACCTGCCCCCTGCCCGGCGGTGGCAGGATCCTGCGTCGGTTGGACCGCCACCGGCGGCGGTGGGGCCATGGGATCAATGCCGGTGTTGGTCTTCGCCCAGGCGAAACACGTCCCCTCGTCGGAAGCTTGTTGTGTGGGCGTTTGATTTTTTGATGGAAATACAATGACGCCGAGACTCGACGAAATGGATTGAGGAGCTGCTTGAGGTGCGGCGGGCGCCGCTGCGGCGGCCGGCGCGGGGGCCGGTGCGGGCTTGGCTTGCTGCCCCCATACGCTCACGCTCGCGAGCGCACTGATGACACCCACAAGTAATCTCGAATTTTCGTATCGCATCTCCACTCCTTAACAGTACGAACCCCGGCGCTCGAGACCACTGGCCCTGATTGCCCACCAATTCGAGCCTACCACTGAGGCTACCACTTCCACAGTCTTTGGGGTATTGGACTCGGGTCCCATTACCCTGGCGCCGGCTTGTTGCATCGCTACTGTCCTTGTACGGCCTTGATTGCATCGTTGTGTTCTTTCTTTTTATCCAGCACCAAACGATACGAAATGTAGTACTTGTAGATGTTTCTCACGTAGGTCACGGTTTCGCGGCCGATCTTCTCCGCGGCTATGATCTCAACATTGTCGAACCAAACGTTGGGATCAAGTCCGCGTTTTTCCGCCAGGTTGCGCAGCGACTTTATCCTGCTGGGTCCGGCGTTATAAGCGGCAAACGCAAACAGGGTCTTGTTCAGCTCATCCATCGGCAGGTCCGCAAAGTACTTGTCGCGAATCGACGCGATGTACTTCACTCCGGCGTGAACGTTCGGCTCCATCTCGACGATATTCCCGACCTTCATCGCGTGGCCGGTCTGAGGCATCACCTGCATCACGCCGACGGCGCCCACCGGACTGCGCACCTTCTGGTCCAGGCGGGACTCCTGGTAGCCTTGCGCAATGATCAGCAGCGCATCGAAACTGTATTGGTCGCCGTACTTGCGGAACACATTGATGGTTGCGTCGAATTTCCGCATCTCCTCCGCAGAAGTGGCACCCTTTACGTATTTCGTGCTCTTGAGGTATTTGCGCAAGATTTCGCCGCGCGTTGCGTCGCTGTTCGGGTGACGCTTGATGAAGGCGTTGATTGACTGCTGAAGCTGCGGGCTCTTCTCGCGCATCATCCACGCATAGGAGCCGCCGGAATTGATCACGAGGTCCGGGCGCACCGTGATTTTCGGCAGCACTTGTTTCCATAGTTGCATTTTCATGTCGTCCGCAACCACGAATTCGACCAGACCGGCATTGAGCATCTGGAGCAGGTCTTCGTCTTCCAGGGTCTCCGGCGCCAGCCTGAGTTTTACCGGTGCCTTCCCCGCCTTCGCCAGCCCCGCATTGAACTGCAGCAGATGATCGTAGTAGGAACTGGATTTCCGGACGTAAACCTCCTTGCCCGATAAATCATCGAGAACCGCAAGGTTCGGTGACGCCGGTCCGCTGACGATGACTTCGTTGACGGCTGCCACCACGGGTATGGAAAAATCGATCAGCTTGTCGCGGGCCGCGGTGACCGTAATCCCCGACGCTGCGATGTCGCCACGCCCATCGAGCAGAGCGGGAATGAGTTCGTCGCGCCGGACCGGAATGAATATGACGTTGATGCGAAGGTGCTTGGTCTTGAGCCGTTTATTGAGGTCGTTCTCGAACAGCATCAGGGCTTCGTAGCTGCCGCCTCGTTGCGTACCCCGATCGACGAAGTAATAAGTCTGGCTGTAGACCACCAGCGCGCGAATGACGCGCCTCTTGACCATTTCGTCCAGATCGCCGGTCCACCTCTGCGAAACGGCTGTCTTGAACCACGCGGGCGTATTTTTTTCCACGCTGACCGGCGGCGCCGGCGGCGCTTTCTGCGCCCAAACCCGATTTTCGAACCCCGTCCCGGCAAAAATGCACAGCGCGATACTGAAAAGAAATTGCCGGTTCACGATACCGCCTCCTTGCCGGGCGAGAGCACCCACAAGTCCGGGCAATATACACTCGCCGCGCTACAGGAGCCTAGGTGGGCATCACCGAGGTTTCCTCGGCAACCATTTCCTCCAACCGCTCCAGATCCGGAATCAGCGGCGTCTCGTTGACCATGCGCACCTGACAGATGATGGGCGAGCGCTCGGGGAAGCTGCGCGAGGGATCCGGCCGGACGACATCGGCGTTCACGCGCACGAGCTGCGGGAAACCTTGGGTCAGCATGCCGAAATATCCGCTCTGCAGTTTGCCGCCGGTGGCGTGAAAAACCACGATGCGGGTGCGGCTCGAGACCGTGGGCAGGGTTTGGCCGACTGCCCCCTCGAAGGACACCACCGGCACGCTGCGCCCGCTCCAGCTGACGACCCCCAGGTACCAGGGGGGCGCGTTGGTCATTTCGGCCGGCGCTTGATAGCCGATGACCTCGGCAACGCAGGCTCGCGGCACGATCAATCGCTCCCCCACCAGCGGGACCAGCAGGCTATACAGCTCGTCGCGCAAATCTGACATGGGCTATCTCGCGATGGCGCTGCGGCGGTTGACCAGCGGCTCGATGGCGTCGAGCAGCTGATTTTCTTGATACGGCTTGCCGAGGTAGTCATCGACACCCAGCTCGATGGCCCGTGCCCGATGCTTTTCGCTGACCCTCGAGGTGATCATCACAATCGGGATGTCCTTGAGCCGCGGGTCGTTGCGCACGTGGGCCGCGACTTCGTAGCCGTCCATCCGCGGCATCTCGATGTCCAGCAGGATGATGTCCGGCAGGTGTTCCTGCAGCAGCGATACGGCGTCCACACCGTCCTTGGCGGTCAACACCCGCATGCCGTTGCGCTCCAGCAAGCGCTGCGTGACGCGGCGTACGGTGATGGAGTCGTCGACGACCAGAGCAAAGGTGCGTCGATCGCGCTGGTCCAGAACCACGGTTTCGGTCGGGCGCGCGCGCCATTCGGAACGCACCAACGAGCCCATGTCGAGAATGATGACGATGCGGCCGTCGCCCAAGATCGTCGCCCCGGCGATGCCGCGGATTCCGGATATCTGCGGGCCCAGGGACTTCACGACGATTTCCCGGCTGCCGACCAGTTCATCGGTGACCAGGGCCGTGGAATGCTCGCCCGCGCGGATCAATACCACCGAAATCGAAACGTCCGCTTCAGGAAGTCGCGTCGGACCCAAGCCCACGAACGAACCCAGCTGCTGGAAGCGATACTTCTGTCCGCCATACTCGAACGGCGGCGCGTCCTTGCCCAGATGCCGGGAGACGATATTGCGGGGCAAACGCACCACGCCTTCCACGGTGGCCAAGGGCAAGGCATAAACCTCTTCCCCGACGCGCACAATCAACGCCTGGCTGATCGCCAGGGTGAACGGCAGGCGAATGGTGAAACGCGAACCCTTGCCGGGCGTGGTATCGATGAACAGGCCGCCGCCGAGCTTCTTGACTTCGGTGGCGACGACATCCATGCCGACTCCGCGACCCGCCGCTTGCGTCACGTGGCCGGCGGTGCTGAAGCCGGGCTCCAGGATGAGTTGCACGGCTTCTTCGTCGGTGAGTTTCGCCTGCGGATCCGTCAGTCCGAGGGCGATGGCCTTCTCGCGAATCAGCTTGACGCTGATGCCGGCGCCGTCGTCCGCGACCACGATCACGACCTCGGCGCCGTCGCGCTCCAGGCTGATGGAAATGCGGCCGACATCCGGCTTGCCGAGCGCCGCGCGCCGCTCCGGCGTCTCGATGCCATGGACCACGGCATTGCGCAACATGTGCTCGAGCGGCGGGACCATGCGCTCCAGCATCTGCCGGTCCAGCTCCGCCGCGGCTCCCTGAACCACGAGCTCGGCCCGCTTGCCGGTATCGTTCGCGGCTTGGCGAACCAAGCGCGTGAGCCGCTGCACATGGCGCTGGAAGGGCACCATGCGGGTGCGCATCAGACTGTTCTGCAGCTCGGTGATGACGCGCGACTGTTGAGTGAGCAGATTCTGCGCTTCGCGGGTCAGGGTCTCGAGCAAGCCTTGAATGCTGGCAACGTCGCCCGACGTTTCGGCGAGGGCGCGCGAGTACTGCTGCAGCGACGAGTATCGATCCAGCTCCAGAGGATCGAAGTCGTCGCGCCGCGGTTCCACGTCCTGATGACCATTGAGTACCTGCGCTTCGGTCTCGATCTCCAGGCCGCGTAGCTGCTCTTTGAGCCGGGTCACCGTGCGCGCCAACTCCGCCAGATTGAAGTCGATCGAATTGACTTGTTGGTCGAGGCGGGCGCGGAAGATGCTCACCTCGCCCGCATTGTTCAGCATGGTGTCGAGCAAGTCCGCGTCGACGCGCGCCATTTCCACGCGTTCCGCCGGAGCGCTCTCGCGTCCGGGCAAGACCGGGGCGCTGGAAAGTTCGAGGCTCACTGCGGAATCCTCGCTCAGGGCGGGGGCAGCGCGCAGTTCCGACGGTGCAGCGGAGGCCGTCAGGTCGAGCGAGGCCGCAGCGGCTGGCGGCGCGACGGCCGGCTTCGGCGCCGCTGCCGGCGGCGCTGCGGTCGGCGGCCGCGCGGTCGGTTGGGCAGCGATGCCACCCGGGGCAACAGCAGCGGCTGCCGGCGCCGCAGCAACGCCGGCACTTCGCCCGGGGGTCGCCAGCTCGCGGATTTGAACGATCAGTGACTTGGCACCGGCGGGCAACGTGCCCTTGCTCACCTGGTCGCGCATGCGCGCCAGTTCATCGAGGCTGGCCTGCATGACGGTGTGCGCATGATCGTCGCCCGCCACCGAGCCGCTGTCGATTTGAATCACCAAAGTCTCGAGTTCATGACTCAAATCGCCCATGGCGCTGACGCCCGCCATGCGGGCGCCGCCCTTCAGCGTATGCAATTGACGCTGTAATTCCGCGACCCGTTCCTTGTCCTTGCGGTCGCGGTTCCAGGCGGTCAGCGAGGTCTCCGCCGCCTCGAGCAATTCGGTGGCCTCTTCGCTGTAGATATTGGCGATCTCGTGATCGAATTCCTCGGCCAAGGGCGCGGCCGGCTCCGGGGGTGCTTCAGCGAGCACCGGCACCACGGCCGACGCACTGGTGTCGATGGCCTCGCGGGCGATTTCCGCGTCCAGCTGGGTTTCGATCTCCTGCAGGCGTGCCAGCAGCGACGGCTGCTCCGGAAAGAACGACGTTGATTCGTTGATGTGCGAAATCACGTTGTCGATCGCCCGGACCGCGTCGCCGAGCGTTGCCAGCCCCAATTCGGTCAATCCGTGTCCGCTGTCGAAGACCTTGCGCATGACCTTGTTGAGCGGTTCGGTGATGCGAATGCCGTGGCGTGCCTCGGCCATCTTCGAACTGCCGCTCAAGGTGTGGATGGCGCGATATACCGACTCCGGCAGCTCATGCGGGGCAGGCTGACCGGTGCGCTTGCGCAAATATTCGCGTATCTCGGTCAAATGGCTCGAGGTCTCCTTGCTGTAAATGTCGTGCAGCACGGGATCCATGGCCGGCGGCGCGGCGGCAGCGCGCTCCGCAGCAGCGGGTGCCGCGTCAGCAGGTGCCGCGGCGGGCGCCGGTTCTGGCGCCAACGCCGGCGGTACCGGCGTCGAACCGGTGTCTTCCGGCACCACCGTCACCGTCCCCTGATCCACTTCGCGTCCATCCGCATAGGCGAAGGCTCGGGCCATCAGCGCGTCGACGGGCACGGAGATCTGACGGCCGGTCTCCAACTGTTCCACCAATTGCGGCAGCGCGGAGACCGAGTTGCGCAGCAGCGCCATCATCCCGGGCGTCCGCGACAGCGTCTTATCGATGATCCTATTGAGCAGATTCTCGATGGCCCATCCAAACTCGGCGATCGAGCGGGCACCCACCATGCGGCCGCTGCCCTTCAGCGTATGAAAACTGCGGCGCATGAGGGACAAGGACTCCAAATCCATCGGATTTTGGTCCCACTGCGGGAAGCTCTTCTGAATCGACGCGATTTCTTCCTTGGCTTCCTCGATGAACAGCTCGACGAATTGCGGGTCGACCGGGTCCGGCTCCGGCACTGCAATCAACGGATGGGTGGCCGCATGCGCCTGCTTGGTGCGCTCCAGCGCAATCGTCTCCGCCGGATCGAGCTTGACCGTCTTGGCGGCTTCGCTGCTCGAAATGCTGATATCCGGGACGCGCGACAACGCCTCGTCCGCCAGCGTCTTGATGCACATCTCCGCGTTGTCGAGCATGTACCATGGATCATTGCGCCCGCTCTGCAGGGTTTCCATGTAGTACTCGATGCTGACGATGGCATCGGCCACTCTTTCCAAGCGGATGGCATCGGGCGCGGGCGCGCCGGGCTCGATCAACTTGCGCACCTGGGCGCCGATCGCGTCCATCAATTCCACCGCCCTGCCCTTGCCGAGCATCAGAAGACCGGCGGTGATGCCGCGCAGCAGCTGCGGCACGTTGTCCAGACCCTGCGGCGGAGAATCGCCCGGCTTCTGCACGGCGATCGACACGGCTTCCTTGATGCGCGCCATATTGACGATGCACTCGCGCAGCACCGCCTCGCTCACCAGTTTGAATTCCAGGTCCTGATCCGCCGGCAATTCAGCGAGCGCGCCATCGGAAGTCGCGGGCAGGATCAAGCGCACCAGCTGATCGTCGAGACTGTCCTCGACCGACAGCAGAACGCCGGCCACCTTGATCAGCGATTCCTCGGGGGGCGTCTTGCCGTCGATGACGATCTCGGACAGCTGCGAGATCTCGTCCTGAACCCGCTGCCGCAGTTCGCCGAGGCCGAGGACGCCGAGCGTGTCGCTGATCTTCTTCAGCAACTCGAGCTGCGGGACGAGTTCATCGCTGCGGCCGCCGCCGCGCCGCACGAAGATGTCGAGCACATCCTTGACCTTGGAGAGATCCTCCTTGATCGCGGCGGCGACCGTGCGCATCAGCTTCACGCTGGGCGCCGACAGGCTCTCGCGTTCGTGCTCGATCGAATCGTCGACCGGCAACAGCTCGGAGAGCTTGAAAGAGGCGCGCACGGCGGCGATGCGGCCGCCGGTGGTCGATGCGCGGGCGACGTAGTACAGCAGGTTGTTCAGGAGATCGACCGGCGGATCCTCGCAGTAGCGGGCCTCGCCGAGTTCATACAGGGTCTTGATTTGCCGGTCCGCCTGTCCCAGCAATCGCTTCAGCGTCGCGCTGCCTTCCAATCCGTTGGCGCGCACCGCTTCGAGAATTGCTCCGGTCACCCACCACAGCTGGAACACGGGCTGGGTGGTGGCCACCTGTTCGAGCTTTTCCGCGACCTTCGACAGAATCTCCAGATTCTGCAAGGTACGTTCGCCGCGGATGTATCCCAGCAAGCCGATCTGAAATCGCGGCCTTAAGCGCCGCGCCCATTGCGCCACCGAAATCGATTGCTCGCCCGACTGCTGCGATTGCGGCTGGGCCGGCTGGTCGGATTTCAGGTTGAGCAACAGCAGCGTGCCCTCGGACAGCAACGGGCTGCCGCGAACGGACCGCAAATCATTGAGCAGCGGCAGCAGCACCAGGGCCAGATCCCGGCCGCCCGACAAAACCCGCTCGAGGTACGTCGGCAATTGCACCGTGGCACGCATCAAAGCGTCCAGGCCATCGACATGACGCTTCTGGTCGTTGTCCGAACTCAGCAAGTAGCGGGTGACATGCTCCATTTCCTCCGCGAGCAGCGCCGCGCCGTAAACCTCGACCAATCGCAGAACGCCGTGCGCGGAATGTAGTTGGTCGGCGCACTTTTCAAGCAACGCCCGCTGGTCCTGCCGCTCGGCGTAGGCCTCCAGGGAGGCGCGGGCGTCGTTCAAGGTCGACGCCAGCTCTTTGGCGACGATGTGCAAAGTTTGCGAACTGATGTCGGTCATGCCGGAATCGTCTTCAAGCTTCAGGCGCCGAAACCGCTGGCCTTGCGCATCTTCCCGGAATTGCCGGCATTGCTGTTATTGGTGGCTCCGCTGGCCGCCGGTGCGGCGGCCGCCGAACCGCCCGTGCTCGGCACGCCGGCGCTGACGGGCTCTTTCAAGGCAGGCAGGCGCGTGGCCGAGGTGGCTCCGACGGTGGTGGTGCCCCCGCCGTAGTCCGGAAGACGGAACCCTGCGACGGATTTGCGCAGCTGCGCCGACAATGCGGCCAGCTTGGCGATCGATGTCGAAGTTGCGGTGGAGCCCTCGGCCGTCTGCGTCGATATTTCGCGCACCACTTGCATGTTCTTGGAAATGTTCCCGGAGGCGGCGGCCTGCTGGCGCGCGCTGGCGGAGATGTTCTGCACCAGGCTCGCAATTTGATTGGAGACCTGCTCGATTTCCTCGAGCGCGGCGCCGGCGTTCTCGGCCAGCAACGCGCCGCCCACCACGTCGGTGGTGCTGCGCTCCATGGAAACGACCGCTTCATTGGTATCGGTTTGGATGGTGCGCACCAGCACTTCGATTTGCTTGGTGGCGTTCGCGGCGCGCTCCGCCAGTCTCTGCACTTCATCCGCCACCACCGCGAAGCCGCGGCCCGCTTCGCCCGCCATGGAAGCCTGAATAGAGGCGTTGAGCGCCAGAATGTTGGTCTGCTCGGCGATATCGTTGATCAGCTCGACGATGTTGCCGATTTCCTGAGAGCTCTCGCCCAGACGCTTGATGCGCTTGCTGGTCTCCTGGATGGTCTCGCGGATCGCATTCATGCCGTCGATGGTTCGCCGCACGGCATCGCCGCCCTTGTGAGCGATGTCGACCGAATGCCGTGCCACGTCGGAGCAGCGCTCGGAATTGCCGGACACCTCTTCGATCGAAGCCGCCATATCCGCCATCGATTCGCTGGCAGCGGAAATTTGACGCGATTGCGCGCCGCTGGCCTTCGCCATGTGCGCCGCCGCGCCCTGAGTCTGCTTGGCGGCACCGTCCAATTGTATGGCGCTGTCGTTGATGGTGGTGACCAGCTCGCGCAAAGCCTCGATGGCATAGTTGATCGAGTCGGCTATTGCCCCGGTAATGTCCTCCGTCACCGTCGCCTGTACGGTCAGGTCGCCGTCGGCGAGGCTCGACAGCTCGTCGAGCAGGCGCATGATGGCCTCTTGATTGCGCTCGTTCTCGCGCACCCGCAGCTCGCTGTTGCGGCGCACGTTGACCGTTTTTCGATACGTCCATGCCAGAGCGGCGAACAACGCGGCGGCAATCCCCAACAGCGTCAGCACCCAAGGCTTGTAGCCGGCACCGGAGTCGGCGGGCGCCGCAGGCGCCTCGCTCATTGCCGCGGCAAGGGCACTGGCCGCGGCCGGCAGTGTGCGAGCCGCGACTTGCGCCTTGGAAAGCGCCTCGGCGGCGCCGATCGCCTTGCGCACGCTGTTGCCGTACTGTTGGTTGCGGGCCACGACGGTTTTCAACCGCTGCTCGGCGTCGGCGCCGGTGACCTTTGCCAATGCCAGACCGGACTCTTCCCCGGCCAGACCGCGCATCACCTGATTGAGAAATTCCAGACTATCGGCGAGGCGCTGCGCGGCAGGAGCGGCATCGCTCACGCCGGACGCAAGGCCGTTCAAATCTTGTTGGATGCGCTGCACCATGAGCTCGAAACGCTCCAAGTAGCGGCTCATTCCGTCGAGCTTCTGCGCACCGACGGCGCTGGCAAGATCGCCGAGTTCCGACAGCAGTTTCGGCGCCAATTCGCGCGCCTCTTGATTGGCGACCTGAATGGTTTCCACCGCCGTTCGTGCCTCGCCGACCGTGCTTACACCCGCGGTCAGCTTGGTCCACTCGGCCGAGCCGCCAGCTCCGCCCGCACTGGGCTCCGGCATGGCGCCGCGCAAGGCTTTCACCCGGGCCGCGCTCTTGGCGAGCGCATCGAACGCGCTGGCTTCGCCGCGCAGGGCATTTTGGGCCTCGAAGGGCATGCGCTGCGCCACCAAGGACAGCTCCGCGGGCGCGGCAGGGGGAGTATTGCTGTGCGTGAGCAGGGTCAGCGCAGCCGCACCACCCAGGCAAAGCAGAATGAGCGCAGCCAGCGCCGGCAGAAAGTTCGCCGTGGTACCTGGGTCTTTTCGCGTGGACATTTTCTGTTGCACTGGCTCTTCAGCTCGCAGCCTGTAAAAAGCTTTGGCTCTCCACTAGATTCTTCAAACTCAATACCGGCCACACCTCGCCGCCGCGGCGAAAAGCCCCGGCAAGATAGCTGTCGCAACGAATGACCGTCGGCGGCGCTTCCGCGTTGAATTCCGCCTCGGCGAAACGCCGAAAACCCAAAACCTCGTCCACCATCAGCCCCGCCGGTATGTCCCGGTGATTGACCACGACAATCCGGGTGTTTCGGCCGGCCGAGGTCGCGCCGCTACCCAGAAATTGCCGCAGGTCCAGCATCGGCAACAGCTGGCCGCGGATGTTCGCAAGCCCCTTCACCCAGCTCTTGGCGCCGGGGATGCGCGTCACCACGGCCGGATAGCCCAATACCTCGCGGGTCTCCTCCCGTGCCAC